>JAQBZS010000203.1 GCA_027622115.1 Planctomycetota bacterium
TGACTACGTCATCGATTCGCTGAATCAGGACAAGCGGTTCGATCGGTTCATCACGGAACAGCTTGCGGGTGATCTGTTGCCTGCCGGTGGACTGCAGAACCGGCGCGAGCAGCTTGTGGCTACCGGATTCCTGGCGCTCGGAGCGATGGACATCATCGAGCCGGAAGCGGTTCGGTGGCTCATGAAATCCTTGCGTGACTGGATTCCGTCCGCCGGGTACTGGAATCGCGGACGACAAGGTTATCTACGCGTTCGTCCCGGCAATCATCCGCTATTACTTGGACGAGGCCCCGATCCTGCCCAACGCGCCGACTTACCTCTGCGTCGATGACGAGCACCGTGACTACGTGTTGTCGAATCTCGACCCTTTGGCATGCTGGTCGGCCCGCATTCCACACGCGCAGAACAGCATTCCCGCGATCCTTTTGTATTGATGTCGCGGGGAAATACATCTACGCGGCAGGTCAAAAGTCGGCAGCGCTGATGGCCTATCGCATCAATCAAGACAGCGGCGCACTCCAGCAAATCGGCGAATACAAGACCGGTGGAGTGCCGATCTGGGTGATGTGCAGCACCGTCGGCGACTGAGCGCGCCGGGTGCAAGAATTTCTACTTGAAATAGGCCGGAACTGCGCAAAGCTTATTCCGGCCTTCTTTTCGCTTCGGAACGTTGATTCTGCTCGAGTCTAAACGACTCCCTTCGGCAGCTTCGCCGATTTCTCGTCAACGGATGCGGTTGGGATCGAATCGATCAGCCGCCGGACGATTTCGTCGGGAGTGATACCTTCGGCCTCGGCATTGAAGTTGGTAATGATCCGGTGCCGCAAAACCGGCGCGGCGACGGCCCGCACGTCATCGGTGCCGGCGTATTCTTGGCCATGCAAGACGGCTCGGGCCTTGGCGGCGAGAATCAAGAATTGACTGGCTCGCGGACCGGCTCCCCAACTCAGGTACTGTTTCACAAAATCCGGCGCGCCGTCTTTTTCGGGTCGCGTCCGTCTCGCGAAAGCCATCGCGTAACGAATCACATGATCGGCCGCCGGAACTCGCCGCACGATCGCCTGCGATTCTTCGACTTCTTCCCGAGACAACACGATTTGCGCGGCGGCGGATTGCTCGCGCGTGGTCTGTCGCACGATTTCAAATTCCTCGGCTTCCGAGGGATAGTCCACGTTGACTTGAAACATGAACCGATCCAACTGGCTTCGGGAAGCGGATAGGTTCCTTCCTGTTCGATGGGGTTTTGCGTGGCGAGCACGAAGAACGGGTCGGGGAGTTTGTGTCGTTGACCACCCGCCGTCACTTGTTGTTCTTGCATGGCTTCCAGTAGTGCGGCCTGTGTCTTTGGAGGCGTGCGATTGATTTCGTCGGCCAGCACAACATTGGCGAAGATCGGACCGTGCAGAAACTTGAACTCGCGGTCGCCGGTCGAACGGTTCTCTTGGATGACTTCCGTGCCGGTGATGTCGGCCGGCATCAGATCGGGCGTGAATTGGATGCGATTGAAAGTCAGGCTGAGCGTATCGGCCAGCGTGCGGACCATCAGCGTTTTTGCCAAACCGGGAACGCCCACCAACAAGCAGTGGCCGCCGCCGAGCATCGCGATCAAGAGTTGTTCGACAACATCGCTCTGGCCCACGATCACGCCGGACAACTCGGCCGTAATACGCTGATACGCGTCAGCCACGCGGCGGACGGCGTCGACATCGGACATGGGTAGATCTTTCACTTGCGATGGAAATCGAAAAGCGGAACGAATGGGCCGATCACGGAATTGTCGAGTCGAGCGACCGCGCGATCGAGTGACACGGCATGCCGATCGAATCTTGGCAAACGGGACTATTCCGGCTCAACCGTGTTGCACTCCAACGTTAACACGCGAAGAGCTTTGGGAGCGGGTTGACGACGCAAACGAGTGGCAACGTTGCTTGGGCGACAACAGGACGTGAACCGGCTTGCCCTGGACACTTTCAAAGAAATCGGATCCGCAGTCGGAGCGTGGGATGACACCGAGATGGTAGTTCACCCTCAGACGGACTCGCCTAGCCTCGCGCATCCCAGACTGGAACTGTCAACTTTGGACTCCACCGGCTTACTATTCGTCAATGCAGAGTCCGAATATACACTCAATCGTCTACGTGGCCAGCGTTTTCCAAATCGTGTGCAACTGGCGGAATGTCGTCGACGAATGGTCGGACATGCAAATTGCCGAGATCGTGGTGGAAGTTGTCTCCGACTCGGAAGAATGCGGGTGTTACGAGCAACTGCAAAACGGGAGTGACGCACGAACTGCTTGCGACGTTCATCGCTCTGCGACCCAATACCTCGCAGCGATACGCGGGGCGAAACTCGTGTTGAATCAGCAGCAACAGGCTCAACGCTGCCACACAATCACGCGGCTCTGGTTCTCTCCTTCGACCTGCCGACTGACACGCACCAACAGGGAGCCGCTTGACGGTTGATCGGCCAGCGTCTGTCGCAGGTCATTGACGGACTGGATCGGGCGGCGAGCCACTTCTTCAATGACGTCGTACAGTTCGATTTGACCTTTCATCGGTCCGTTGGAATCCACCTTCAACACAATCACACCGCCAGCGTTCTTCTGATGACCCAGTTGGCGGGCGACGTCGGCTTCCAATTCGTGCACGGTCAAACCCATGAGTTCCACCGGCACACCCATGTCCGGGCGACTCGCCGGAAGTTCGGAGCGCTGTTGCAGATCGGCTCGATCTCCAAGCAGCACGGAAATCGTCAGGCGTTGCCCGTTGCGGATCACGATCACGGGGATGGTGCGGCTGACTCCCGTGAGGCTGACTAGATTGATCAGATGATCGTGGTCCTCGACCTTCCGACCGTTGAATTCGACGATGACGTCGTCGACTTGAAGTCGAGCCTTGGATGCCGGGGTGTTGGAATACACTTCCATGATGCGGGCGCCACGCGGACGATCCAGCTTGAGTCGATAAGCGCTCGCGGCGTCGAAATCGGGATCGAGTTTGATGCCGAGATACGCGCGTTGGACTCGGCCGTTCATGAGCAATTGGTCGACAACTCGCTGTACCAAACTGCTGGGAATGCTGAAGCCGATCCCATCATTGCCGCCGCTGCTGGACGCGATCGCGGTGTTGATGCCGATGACTCGTCCGTGCAAGTCGATCAGTGGCCCGCCGCTGTTGCCTGGATTGATGGCCGCATCGGTTTGCAAGAAGTTCTGATTGATGACTTCCGCGGTCGAACCCAGTTTCAGGGAACGACGGCCCTTGGCACTGATGATTCCGTAGGTCACGGAACTGCTGAGTCCGAAGGGGCTGCCCATCGCCAAGACCATGTGGCCGATGTCCAATTGATCGCTGTCTCCCCAGCGTCCGCTTTGCAGATTGGTGCCTTCGATACTCAGGACAGCGATGTCACTCGCCTGATCCTGCCAAATGCGTTTCGGCGTGATGACTCGCCCGTCGTGCAAATGGATGGCGATGTCTTCCAACGTCGAACCGTTGACAACGTGCCGATTGGTGACCACGAAAAAGCCCGCCGCGGTCTTGTGCTCCATGATCACGCCGGAACCGGTTTCTTCGACCGTCCGACCGCGAGTTCGGCGTTGGCTTTCGATGCGGACCACGGTGGGCGTGGTGAGTTTGGCGACCTTGGACAGCAGTCGGCTGCCGTCGATCAATGCACCCGTATCGGCGTTGAGTTCTCGATACAGCCGCTCGGACTCGCGAGCATCCAGTGCTTTGGCGGACACTTTGGAAGTCAAGGACCAGGAATCCAACGACGCACCCAGGCCGATCCCGATGCTCAGCGTCAACGCCCACAGGATCCAGTTCGATCGTTGTTGCATGTTTCTTGTTTCCATTCCGGCCCCATTTGTCGGGTAATCGTGCAGCCCTCCATGCTCATCAGTTTTCCAAGTCGAGGTCGCCGAGCGTGAGTTCCTTCTCGGACATTCGACCCTCGAATTCGAAGGCGTTTTCCCAGTCGCCCTCGAAATCATCCACCGTGCTGCCGAACTCCTCTTGGACGCGTTGGCATTCCACGCACATCGGCGTAAAAGGCAGTGCCTTGAGGCGTTCGATCGGGATCATTTCATCGCAGGATTCGCACATGCCGTAGCGGCCGGTGCGGATCATGTGAATGGCCTGCTCGATCTGATGCAGTTCGCGGCTTTCCAGCGAAGCGAGCTGAGTGTCGACTTCGTTTTGTTCGCCGTCGTTGGCGGCATCGCCGACATCTCCCACCCCGGATCGCGAGAGTTCCGATAGTTTGAATTCGTCGCTCAGCTTAAAGCGCAGGCTGTCGCGTTTCGCGATCAGTCGTTCATGCAACCGCAGGAGTGATTCATTTCGCGCCATGAGAATTGTCCTTCCGAAGTGGCCCCACGACATTGTACGTCGAAATTGTCGAATTGGTCCGCCGATATTCAGTGGTTGAGCCAACTATAGCTCGGTGTTTTGATGGGGCGGCGAACGCGGACGGCCTTCCGGGACAAGAAACGCTGGGGTGCATCCTACCACCGGCGAAACCCGCACATTCCGAGAGCGAGCGGGGGAGAGTGATCGATTATCTTCGATCATCGTCGCCGCTTGGCAGTTGGACTCACGAGAACTGGGCCATACCATTGAGAACGGCAGAATCGGCGCGAGTTGATCGAGAGAAACCACCTCTGTCGATCACGCGGGCAACCTTGGTTTTGACCGCATTCGAATGATCACGGCATAATTGAAGGATCAAATCACTTCGAATGTGCTGATTCTGAATGGAGCCTCGGCATGCCGACTCACGACTGGTCCAAGGTTGATGCAGGCATCTTCCATGACTTTCATCATGCCTGGATTGAAGAAATCAAACGAGCGCTCAATGCGATCCTGCCGCCCGAGTACTACGCTCTCGCGGAACAACACGCGGGAGAATTCGGGCCGGAGGTGCTAACACTTGGCACGATCAACGGCGACGACACCGATCCGTCTGAGCTGGTCGATTCATCCGACACGGCCACCGCACTCCTGGTCGCGCCGCCGAAGGTCGATCTCACGTTTGAATGCGACATCGAGTTCTACCAGCGCAAGCAGAAACACGTGGCAGTCCGTCACGTCAGCGACGACCGCATCGTCGCGGTCGTGGAAGTGGTGTCATGGGGCAATAAGAGTTCCGCAAATGCGATGCGGGGGTTCATCGACAAGGCGGCCGAATTATTGCAGCAAGGCGTGCATCTGTTGATTCTCGACGTGCATCCCACCGGTTCCCGAGACCCGTCCGGCATTCACGGTGCGATTTGGCACGACCTCGCCCACGAGGACTACGAATCGCCGGAAGGAAAGCCAATGACGACGGTCGCGTATGAACGCGCGCTGGTCGTTAAGGCATACGTGCAACCGTTGTCGCTCGGCGAATCCTTGCGAGACATGCCGCTCATTTTGGAACCGGGCGCGTATGTTCTGGTGCCGTTGGAAGCGACGTATCAGTCAGCGTGGAACGCATTGCCCAAACGTTGGCAAAAAGTCTTGGAACCGGTCGCCGAGTAATCTCTCTCTCGACACAACCACAAGGACAGAACGTGCGGATCTTGCTCACGAACGACGATGGCATCCACGCCCCAGGATTGAAGGCCATGCGCGACGCCTTGCTGAAACTCGGCGACGTACAAGTCGTCGCCCCGGCGACTCAGCAAAGCGGTGTGGGGTTGTCGACGACGTACCTACATCCGCTGTTCGCTCATGAAGAATTCCGAGACGGCGAGCCGTTCGGTTGGGCGGTGTCCGGAACGCCTTCAGATTGCGTGAAGCTGGCGATGCTGGAACTGTGTCATCCGCGACCGGATATCGTTGTGAGCGGAATCAACGCAGGTGCGAATTTCGGCATCAATGTGCTGTATTCCGGCACGGTGGCGGCAGCCATTGAAGCGGCGTTTCAAGGTGTCATGGCGTTCGCGGTTTCGCACCAATACAGCGACGATTTTCCTTGCCGTTATGAAAGTGCCGCGAAGCAAACCACCGAAATCATGCGCCGGTTGCTCGACCAGCACACGTCGGCTTCGCTGTGGAACATCAACTTTCCGTGCTGCGAACCTCGCGGCATCAAGTCCGTTTCCATCGGCACGAAACGTGAAATCGACCACTTCGAAAAGGGCCGAGATCCGCACGGACGAACCTTCTATTGGAGCGGTCCGGACCCGATCGAGCATCATCGATCCGATCACGGGACCGACATACGTGAGTTGGCCGACGGATACATCACGGTCACACCGCTCACGTTTGACGTGACGGACCACGCGACGCTTGCCGAGCTTCAAACGCGCAGTGTATGGCCGTGATCAAAGTCAGCTAGCGTTGATTCAGAATCTGGGAAGCGATGTACGCTCGCCGAGGAGTCGCCGCAGACGTTGAATAACCCACAGGTTGAATCAGAGAACCTCGCGACGTCGGTTGACGTGGCGATGGTAGTTGACTCGGCGTTCGAAATTGACGGTCCCGGTCGCCAACTCTTTCAATTCTTCTCGAAACGTCGCGTCCGGGAACAACAGCGGGTGTGGCTGCAGGCGCAGTTCGGACGGGAGTCGGATTATCGTCAAGAACATCCTCGACAGTATTCTGTAATTTGGACTCCACGTTCATTCTCAGACGCTTCAACAAGTCGCGTTGGACTTGCATTGCAGTGATCTCCTCCAGCGGATCGATCCCGGCGGTCGCAGGGTTCTTCAAGCCCATCAATTCGTCAATTGTCGGATAGATCACGGCCTGTCCAATGATGATGTTTCGTTGCAGCGATCCGCCGGAACTCGGAAGCGGTCGAAATAGGAAACCCGCCAGCGGAATATCCTGAAGCAATGGTACGCCCTGTCCCGTTCGCTTGACCTTCAACGCAACTTCATACGTCGAAATGTTGCGCCATTCCAAATTCCCCAACTGGACTTCAGTGTCGATGAAATGTCGCTTGATGCGACCCATCGATCTGTCCACATCGGGAGCCTCCAACAGGTCCGAGCTGTACTGGTAATTGAGGTGAAACAGCACGCTCTGCCCGTCGGGCTGAACGACGGGTCGGACTTGGAACGACGTGCCCGTTTCAAACTTGAAAATCGACGGCAATGGCACGAGCTGTTCCAAAGCATTGTCGTTCGTGAACTGGCTGGGCAACTCGGCGAGAACCTGCTCGGATTCCGTGGGCACGACGTTCTGAGTGCCGCCACTCGCGCCGCTGAATCCGTTCGCTAGTCTCAGAAACGATTGATCCTGCAAGAGCGGCCCGGCAGTTTTTTCGATCGCCTTCGCGGCATTGATCGCCTCGGTGATGGCCAATTTGTTCTTCGGGAGATTGAAGTCCATCGTCGCTTTGGGGTCCACTTTTCCAAATCCGCGATTCACGGTCAGAATCGACGTTTCTTCAATACTCGACAGTTCCACGTCCCACTCACTCGCCGCTTCTCGAACGCGGCGTTTGGCGGGGTCATAGAATTGTGAATACACATCATCTTCCATGGCGACCATCGCCCGCTTGATCACATTATCCATCGCCGCCTTTTGGCCCCGCAGCGCTTCCTTCAGTGACATATGCCGCTCTTGTATCAAAAACAGCCGAGCTGTCATCAACTCCATTTGACCGACATTCAGCTTTAAGGGAGCTTTTTCGGCCAGGCTCAGTTGTAATTCCAAGGACTCCTCTTGTGTTCTGAGCGACCTCAACAACGTCAGTGCTTCGGTCAGCTTGATCACCGAGCGTTGAATGGGTGTCAGCCGATCGTTCGCACCCGGATTCGGGCGTTTGAAGAAGGACGAGATGGCCTGGAAATGGTATCGGCGTTCGCCGTACTTCCTGACGGATTCCATGCCAAGCTTGCCCTTGCCCCACCAACGTGGATCCCATTTGCAATACACGTCATTCGTCATCACCCACTTGGCTTCATCGTGGGGCAGATTCTCCGTCACGTACATTTCGAAGCGACACATGATCTGATCACGATACTCTTTCTTTGCCAGAGCGGTGACAAACATCGCCTCGGCCAGCGTGACCGTGTCCATCGAGTTGAGTGCCAACAACTTGTGAAAGGGATTGAGCAGCGGCGTGCTACTGTCAATGTCGGACAACCCCTTTGTGAAGTCGCTGCCGAAGAAATCATCCATGTATCCGCGAAATCGAGGATTGGACTGGATATGAGTTTCGCGGGGAGTGTCGCCGGGATAATCCATGGTGTCTTTTGGTAAAGCCCCACCGAACGCGGCGTCCGCAACTTCCGCAGCCACTTCATAGACGGCTCGCCGAAAGTACTGTCCCGAGACATACGTCAGAAATCGTCCCCGATTGATATTCCCAGAAACACGAGCGGCCGTGTCTTCCATCCTGCTGCTATTCGAACCGTTGATTTGAACCGTCATCAGGCCGATCTTGACTTGTCCAACCGGTTGATCAATTTGGTCGATCATTTCACGGACCTTGAGCACTCCACGTTGCGGGCCTCGTAAGTGGAGCACGCCTTCACCAATCACGCTGATCGAGACTTGGGCAACGGGATCGTCCTTTGCTAGATTTGCCGGCACAAAGGTATCCGAGTCCGTGTGTTCCGCCGCAACTTCCAATTGAAACGCATTCTTGAGGGCCAGCGTCTCCTTGTCCTCGGCAACTTGAACCTTGGTATTGGCGTCGAACAAGTTGACTTGCGACGTCCGCAATGCGGCGATCTGAGTTTCGATGGTGGTTCTTAACCCGTTTGCCTTGGTCAGATCGGACATCGTCGCTGCGGCCTGAACTTGAAGTTCTCCTTTGAGGCTCGCGACGGAGTCGCGGATTTCCCGCTGTTTCAACGCGATCTCCGACCGGATCCTGTCGGCTGCGGCTTGTTCGGCCTTACGAGTTGCCGTCGCCGTCTCGGCGGCCGTCCGTCCAGACGCCGCCGCAATCTGCGCCTTCGTAACCGCGGGCGCATTGTAAGATTTGATATTTCGATTGATGATTTGTGCGGCGCGCGCGGCGTTCCGGAAATAATACAGATTCACGACACTTGTGACGACACGAGTCTCGGAAAGCTTCGTTTCTTTCGGGACATACAGAGGAAAGTCAACTTGCGGACCGGTCTGCCCAATCGGAATTGGTGCCACGGCGCCGGGAGAAACAGCTGCTTTCAGCTTTGCCGCCGTGTCGTCCTGCCCTAAGAGCGTATTGCTTATCATTGTTATGACAAGAATGCTCGTCGCAATCTTCGATGATCTCATTTGGCTTTCCTTGACCATTAATTGCTGGCTCTTTCGATATTTAGAATGTGGCAAGCGGATTCGTGACATCAGCCCCGATGCGATCCGTGACGGTGGTGGCCGGTGCGGTCGATTTCACCAAGCACGTGGCTTAGGGACGGCGCTGAAATTAAACCGGCATTTGGCATGCGAGTTACCGTAGCTGGATTCGCCAGA
>JAQBZS010000204.1 GCA_027622115.1 Planctomycetota bacterium
ATCAAATGCCGGTTTAATTTCAGCGTCGCCCCTTAATTGTTCAAGTTGTTTCGGCTTCGTCCCTAAGTCTCATTCACGCACGAAAGCAGACCCATTTTGCATACCATCATCCTCGCTTGGGGCGTGCATTTACTGACTGCGTCGGGGGCTGTTTGGTGTCTGCTGGCGATTGAGGCGGCGGTCCGATCGGACTGGCGAGGCGCATTTCTGTGGCTGATCGCGGCCGTGTTTGTGGACGCGATCGACGGCACGCTCGCGCGGTTGGTTCGCGTCAAGGACGTGTTGCCCAACTTCGATGGAACACTGCTCGACAACATCATCGATTATTTGAGTTACGTCATTGTGCCGGTCGTGATGCTGCCGCGCATGGGTCTGATTGAGCCGGCGATTTCATTTTGGCTCGCGGCCGCGATCTGTTTGGCGTCGGCGTTTCAGTTCTGTCGGGCCGACGCCAAGACGGCGGATCAAACCTTCACGGGTTTTCCGTCGTACTGGAATGTCGTTTTGTTGTATCTGCTGATCTTCGATCTCGGGCCGAACGTCAACGCGGCGATCCTCGCCTTCCTGATCGTGATGGTGTTTGTGCCGATCCGCTACCTGTACCCCACTCGCAGCCCTCGATTTCTGCGACTCACCGTTTTGCTGAGCGCGATTTGGAGTGCGATGATCTTGGTGATGGTGTGGCAGTTGCCGTCGCCGAACATGCCGCTGGTGTACTCATCCCTGGTTTATGTGGGGTACTATGTGGCGATGAGCGGTTTCTTGATGCTGCAACCGCAACGTGAAGCGGATCACACGGAAATCGTGTTCTCGGACAACTCATGACAAGGAAAGACTTCCATGCCGAAAGTGGATTGGAGCTACCATCGCCCGGGTTGAACTTCGTGCAATCGAGCGCAAGAGTTTCTTGCCAACGAAAACGTCGACACCAAAGAAGAAGTCAACGCCAAGAAGCAGCGTTTTGATCGCGAGGGCGCATTGGGGCTGCTGCACGGCGTGAGCAAACTGCTGGTCGCCAAAGGGAAAAAAGTCACGCAAGTGGATCTCAACCAGGATCGCCCGGACGACGATGCCCTGGCCAAATTGCTGTTGGGTCCAACGGGCAACCTGCGAGCCCCCACGTTGCGACGCGGAAAGACTTTGATCGTCGGGTTTCACGAAGACACGTATTCCGAACATTTGACGTAGAGGGTCAGCCCATGCGTTCTTCCGACTTGCGGTCCAGCGATACGTCGCACGCGGTTCAACTGTTGCGACGCGATGTGTTGCACATCGGTGGCCTGACGATGCTGGGTCTCGGCACGGCGTCAGTGGCGTCGTTGCGGCGGGCATCTGCGGATGTCGTTCGAAAGAAGCACGCTCGCAATTGTATTTTGGTCTGGCTGGACGGCGGTCCGAGTCACCTGGAGACGTTCGACCTCAAACCCGACGCGCCGTCGGAAGTCCGCGGCCCGTTGGCACCGATTCAAACATCGCTCGCCGGCGTGCAATTGAGCGAATGCTTGCCGCAACTGGCCCAACGCCTGCGCAAGCTGGCCATCATTCGGTCGATGACGTCACCACTGGGCGAACACAATTTCGGCACGCACTATTTGATGACGGGCTACAAACCGACGCCCGTGTTGAGATATCCGTCGTTCGGATCGGTGGGCGCGCATTTGCAACATCTGCGCGAGGACGGCAAGTCGCTGCGAGTGCTGCCGCCGCAGGTCGCGATCCCGAGTGCTCGCGTGGGTGGCGGCAAATACTCGTTGAACGGCTATCTGCCCGAGCGTTCGGCTCCATTCTCGGTCGGCGGCGATCCGGCAAAGCCCGATTTTCAGGTCGCCGGTTTGGAGTTGTTCGCGGGTTTGAACTCCACGCGTTTGGAACGTCGTCGCGAGTTCATCAATCAATTGGACGATTTCTTGGCGGAAGCACGTCGGACGCCCGGCAACAGCGTCAATCCGACGTACGAGCAAGCCTTCGAGTTGCTGACTTCGTCGTCGGCCAAGAGTGCGTTCGAGTTGGACCAGGAATCGCCGGCGGTGCGAAACAAATACGGCCGCAAATCGATCGGACAGAGTTGCCTGTTGGCTCGGCGATTGGTGGAACGTGGAGTGTCGTTTGTGACGGTCAATAATCGCGGGTGGGACACGCATCAGGACTTGTACACGCGACTCAAGGAAGGCTTCACCGGAGCCCGTAAACCGGTCGGTCTGATCCCGTCGCTTGACCTGGCGGTCAGTGCCCTGGTGGATGATCTCGCGGAACGGAGCCTGCTGGATGAGACGTTGATCGTGGTGATGGGTGAATTCGGTCGCACCCCGAAGCTCAACACGAACGGCGGTCGAGACCACTGGCCGCGAGTTTTCAGCGTGCTGGTCGCGGGCGGAGGCGTCGTGGGCGGACAAGTCATCGGCGAAAGCGATGCCGTGGGCGAAGGGCCACAGAGCGACCCGGTAACTCCGTCTGATTTAGTCGCCACGATTTACAAGTTGTTGGGCATCGATCCCAAGCTGGAACTGACCACTGCGGACGGAAGACCGGTATCGCTGACGCCGCATGGCAGCCGAGTCGTCCAAGCGATCACGGGGTAGCTTTCCCTGATTGATATTGACAACGGGCCGCGCCTGTCGGCACATGGAAACCGCGCGGCCCGTTGGGCACTGCGGTTAAACGAGCCGATTTCGTCCGTGTGGAGAATACACGGCTTTCCGATTCGACTGCGCGCGGCCTCAATCAGATCTCATGCATCATGCCGAACTGTGATTCGGCCGAAACCGGAATCTCGTTGGGACTTGTCGTGTAATTCGGTGCTGGAATGTCGTGGGCTTCATGAACATCGAGCGCCGTCATTGGCATGAGCGGCACGAATTGGCGACCGCGAGCGATCGAATTTTCGTCATTCAAGAATTGCGTCTCGGCAGGGGCGACCGTCGACTCAACATCGATCTTCGCCATTTCGTCAAGCACGATTGCATTCCACGATTGGTCTCGTTGACCGACTGATTGGAAGTTCTCGCGAGCCCAACGGCGCAAACGCAATTCCTGAACCATATCCATCATGTTGCTCATGGGGTGCCTCACTGTTTGACCGAAACACTTGCCAAGCATCCGTGACGAAATTCGCACCCGAGTGAAGGTTGCGGGGAACGGCAAATTACAGATCGAAAATCCAAAATCGAAATTGCTTGAGCCGTCTTCCGACACATCGCTACTACAATTTCGACGTTGTCAAGCCGGCACGGTACGAATTCGGTCGATCTCGGCCTCGAAAACGGACACGGCGGTGGGTTGGAGTCATGCCAAGCCTTGCGTGCATTGCTCCGAATGGTGCGATTCGACTGGCTTTCCCGTGTGCAACGTTTTCGAGTCTCGACGGCTTCCGCTTACCGGATGGACCGTGTCCCGACTCGGTTGCATACGCGACCGTTGGCGGAATGCCTCTCAATCGGCGATTATGCAAACTGTCAAACGCCCGCCGTGTTTCGAGAATCGTTTGAGGCCCTGTGAGTTCTCCTTCCGCAGATCACACCATTGATGCCCGCCGGCAAACGGATGAGGACGACACAGCGGCAGCCAAACAAGCCGAGATTCTCCGTGAGGAACCGCGGAATCTCATCTTGCTTGCCGTCCATCACGTCTGGCTTCGAGTCGGTTGGATCTTCAAGACCGAGACCGTGATCATGCCGGCCTTTCTGGACACGATCCACGGAGCCGGTTGGGTTCGCGGCTGTCTACCGGCGCTGAATCGTTTCGGGCAAAGCGTGCCGCCGATGTACTTCGCGGACCGCTTGCGCAACTCAAACCGGAAGAAGTGGACGCTCATCGCCACAACTCTGGGCATGGCGATTCCGTTCCTCACTCTGTCGCTGATCTGGTCGCTGGTCTCGGCAAGCTCACCGACCTGGATGCCGCTGTGTTTCTTGGGATGTTATGGGCTGTTCTTCGCGACAACCGGTCTGAATCAAGTCGCCTTCGGCACGGTTCAAGGCAAGTTGATCCGAGCCGATCGCCGCGGGCGGTTGATGATCATTTCGTCCACGGTGGGCTCGGTGGCTTCCATCGCTTGCGCGTGGCTTTTCCTCAGCGAATGGCTGCTGTTGCCGGACCGAGGTTTCTCGCGAATGTTCCTGATCACGGGATGCGGGTTTCTGATTTCCGGCTGCATCGTGTTTTTCGTTCGCGAGCCGCCCGATCACAAGAAGCAGCCGCCGGCCCGCTTTCTGAAGTCGTTCGGCGAGTCGTGGAACTGCATTCGGCAAGACCGTGATCTGCGAAACCTCGTGCTGGTCGCGATGTTGTTCATCGCGTCACAATTCGCCTTTCCGCATTATGTGCCTTTGGGAAACCGCGTGCGGTCGAGCGATCATTCCATCTTGCATTGGTTGATCGCGCAAAACGCCGGTGCTGGATTCTTTGGGATGGTTGCAGGAGTCGTCGCGGATCGCTGGGGCAATCGCCTCGTGCTGCGAATCCTGATCTTCGGGGCATGCTGTACCCCGACGATGGCCATCGGGCTCGCGGTGTGGTTTCCGGAATTGCCGATCCCGTTCTGGCTGACGTTCTTCGTGCTCGGCACCGTCCCCACAACGTTTAAGGCACTCACCAACTATGCGTTGGAAATCACCGAGCCGAAGAATCACCCGCGCTACATCAGCACCTTGCGTCTCGGCATGATGTTGCCGTTCGTGCTGTCTCCGCTGTTTGGAGCCTGGATCGACGCTGCGGGATTCGAGCCGGCATTCCTCACGACGAGCGCGGTGATCGCCGTTGGAGGTCTAATGACGTTTCGGTTGTCCGAACCACGACTGGATGCCAAGTCGATCGCCGAGGCAGCCGCGTTGTTCCCGCCCCAAGTGCCGTGAAATGCGGTGAGTCGCGACTTAGCCGTCCGCCAACGACGTTCTGAATACCGATTGACGACTTTTTCCGGCGAACGCGTACAGGAACAACAGGCCGGATCCGCCAACTGAAACGGCCGCCGTCGCCAGTTCCCAGATTCCGAATACCGGGGCGGTTCCGACGACGGGCGGGAAAACCATCACGTACAGATCAACCCAACGCCCGATGAGAATAACGACGGCGATCTTCAGCATCGCGCTTTCGTTGCGTTTGTTTCGCTTGGGGAGCAATGCAAAGAACGGGATCACCCAATTCAGCACGATGCTGCCGATGACGATCGGTCCCCAGGCGCCGGTGGCTCGCAGGATGAAATAAGACGTTTCTTCCGGGATGTTCGAATACCAAATCAGCATGTATTGACTGAACCAGATATACATCCAGAAGCAACTGAAACCGATCAGTAGCTTGCCGAGATCGTGCAGGTGCTCGTCTTTGAAGATGCCGTGCAGCGGTCCGGCTTTTCTCAATGCGATGCAGGCGATGATCATCACCGCCAGGACGCTCATCACTAAGCCGGAGAAGTGGTAGACGCCCCAAATCGTGCTGAACCACATGGGTTCGAGGGCCATGATCCAGTCGGCACTCGCCAGGGACAGCGTTACGCCGAAGATCGCGAGGAACAACGCCGACAACCCGCAGCTTATTCGCACTCCCGCCATGAGATCCGGCTGTTGCGATCTGGCAACCATTAGTCTCGCGAATAACATCCACAGCACGACATAGACAACGGATCGAACCGAGAAGAACGCCGTGTTTAGCCACAACTCCTTGAACCAAAACGTCCCGGCATCTCCTTCGCCGTGATGATGCCAACTGTAACCTGGGAGTCTTATGGCGATGACCACCAGCAACACGACGCTCGCGATGGGAAGCGTTTTTGCGATCGTTTCGGGGACTTGGCGGAAGGCTGCGTTCCAGTTGGCACCGCACACGGCACAGAGCGCGATGAAGGCGCCGCCGCCGAGACCAAGAGTCACAACGTAATAGGACCCGACAAACGCGTTGGCCCAAATTCGCTCCGGCGTCACGAACGCGCCCACGAATAGGATCGCCGCTCCGATGGCGGTGATCACCGAGAGTTTACGTGTGAGTCCACGAGGTGGTGTGTAGCTCGTGTCTTTCATTGTGCTTTTTCCATTGTGCGTCTGAATGTTGAGTCTCACTCGTCTGCACTGCTAACCATCAAAATTCGCGAGGCTTGCGCGCATTTGTTGAACAGGAGACAACAGAGGAAACAGAGTTTCCTTTCTCCGTTTCCTCTGTTGTCTCCTGTTCAAAACGAAAGATCGAGATCCTCACTTGTCTTTTGACCCTCGGCGTGACTTTGCTGAATGGCTCGCACGTGGTTGATCACGTGCCAGCGATCTTCCAGATTCAATTGCGCCGCGAACGAGGCCATGCTGCCTTGGCCGTACGTCAAAATGTGAAAGAGTTGGCCGTCCTTCATTTTCGTCGACTTGCCGGTGGTCAACGGTGGAGGCACGGGGAACGGCGGTTGAACCACTGGTCCGTCGCCACCACCTTTGGCTCCGTGGCAGCTAACACAAAACGCTGCGTAGAGTTCCGCGCCGCGTTGCTTGGTGAACTCGGCCTGTTTCCCTTGAGGATCGATCGTGTTCGGAATTTCTTTGCCCGCTCGCACGGCATCCGCTGGAGTGGCCGCATAATTCAAGACGGGCAATTGGCCTCGAGCGATCGTGTCTTCCACCGGTGGCTGCAACGTGCGACCGTTCGCGAAGTTCGGATTCCGGGAGAAAGCGCCGTAGGCGGGCGAGTACTTCATGTCCGGTAGAAACTCGACGTTCGGTATCGTCGAATCCACGCCGATCAGTGCGCACAAACTCGCCACGACGAGCAACGACACCGCCAGGGCAATGTTGATTCGTGAGAGCGTCATGATTGCCCTCCGGAGGTCATGTCGGCGAGGCGACGAGCGTTCGGCTCTTCATCGGATGTGCTCGACGATGTCACGCGTTCTGCGATCTCGACCACGTTGAATTCTTCCAAGAGTTGTTCCACGGTTGATAAGTCGAAGGCTGCGTCGGCTTGGTCGATGACCATCACGAAACGGTCGTCCGTAACTTGGAGCGATGGGACCTGGGCTCGTTTGCCGGGATACAGTCGGCAAACTCCGAGCAGCGCGAACACGGACCCAAACCCTGCCAGCAACACCATGAACTCGAACGCCACGGGGATATCGGAAGGCAACGCATTCCACGGCTTGCCTCCGACATCGATCGGCCAGTTGACGGCCGCCGTCCAATGTTCGAACCACAACATGCCGACTGCGCCGATGATCCCGCAAACGAAGCAAACCCACGGTAGGCGAGACGGTTTGAGTCCCATCGCTTCATCAAGTCCATGCACGGCGCATGGCGTGTAGATATCAACGATGCTGTAGCCCTGCTTTCGGACGGCGCGGGTTGCGGCGAGCAAATCGCTTTCGTCGTCGAAGGTGGCCAGGAGCGTGCGGTCCGTCATGTTGCCTCCTCGTGATGTGCTTCACCGTTGGACTTTGGCTGTCTCGGTTCGAGCACGCCTTTGACTTCCGCAATGGCGATCATCGGCACGAAGCGGCAGAAGATCAGGAAGCACGTGAAGAACAACCCGAAACTGCCGACGAACGTGGCAATCTCGATCGTTGTTGGTGAGTAATGAGCCCAACTCGACGGCAGGAAGTCTCGATGCAGGCTGGTGACGATGATCACAAACCGCTCGAACCACATGCCGATGTTGACCACGATGGCGAGCACGAACACGGCAGGAATCGTGCGTCGAACGGCCGGAAACCAGAGCAACTGCGGGATGATCACGTTGCAACTGACCATCGTCCAATACGCCCACTTCATCGGCCCGAGAGCGCGGTTCTTGAACACGAACTGTTCGTAGGCGTTGCCGCTGTACGCCGCCATGAAGAACTCGGTGCCGTAGGCGAGCCCCACGACGCAGCCCATCGCCAGCATCAGTTTGCACATCTTGTCGATGTGTTGCAGCGTGACGTAGTTCTCCAACTGCATCACTTTGCGGGCGATGATCATCAACGTCAGCACCATCGCCAGCCCGCTGAAGATGGCACCCGCGACGAAGTACGGCGGAAAGATTGTCGTGTGCCAACCGGGGATCACGGCGGTCGCGAAGTCCATGCTGACGATGGTATGCACGGAGAACACCAGCGGAGTGGCCAGTCCCGCCAGCAACATGTAGACGGTCTCGTACCGATGCCATGTCCTTGCCGAACCATTCCAGCCGAGGCTCAAGAACGAACACGCGCGTCGCCTTAATCCGGGCTGCGAACGATCTCGAACTGTGGCCAAGTCCGGCAGCAGGCCGATGTACCAGAACACGGCCGAGATCAGCAGATAGGTCGAGATCGCGAACACGTCCCACAACAGGGGAGACTTGAAATTCACCCACAGCGAACCTCGACTGTTCGGGTACGGTGCCATCCAATACGCCAGCCACGGTCGGCCCATGTGGATCAGCGGAAAGATGCCGGCACACATCACGGCGAACAGCGTCATCGCTTCGGCCGACCGATTGACCGAAGTTCGCCAGCGTTGTCGAAACAGAAACAACACAGCCGAAATCAACGTGCCCGCGTGACCGATGCCGACCCAGAACACGAAGTTCGTGATGTCGTACGCCCACGCGACCGGGGTGTTGAGACCCCAGACACCGACGCCGGTGAAGATCAGATAGAGGACGCAGAAGCCGAGCAGGCTCAGCAGCCCGAGGCTGCCGGCAAACGCGACGTACCACGCCAGCGGCGCCCGCGGCGCCTCGCTCACGCGGGAGACCTGCTCGGTCACCTCGCCGAACCGCTCCATGTTCAGGACCAGCGGCGCCCGGGTGCCCGGGACCTCGGCGGTGTTGTCGACGATGTGGCCGCCGCGGAACGGATCGTCGGCGTGAATGCTGCTCATGCTCGGGCTCCCTCGGCGATCGCCGCGGCGGAGGCGTGGTCGTGACCGTCATGCCCGTCGCCGTCGCCGCCCTCGGACCCGTGACCGTGACCGTGGTCGTCGTGACCGAGCGGGACGGCGGGGTTCGAGACCCGGGCGACGTAGCGGACGCGGGTCTTGGTGTTGAGTTCCTCGAGGAGCTGGTAGCTCGTCGGCTTCGCGAAAAGCCGGGAGACCTCGCTGTCCGACTGGTTGAGATCGCCGAAGACGATCGCGTCGGTCGGGCATGCCTGCTGGCAGGCGGTGCGGATCTCGCCGTCGGGGATCGACCAGTCGGGACTCGTCGCGGTGCCGCCGGCCTGCGCCCAGGCGTTCTTCCGCTCGATCTTCGCCTCGTTGATCCGCTGCACGCAGAGCGAGCACTTCTCCATCACGCCGCGGGTGCGGACCGTGACTTCGGGGTTGAACTGCATGCGACGCCACTCGTTCGGGCCGCCCGAGACGTAGTAGTCGGGCTTGACCGCGAAGAGGCCCTCCTGCTCGCGGATCGGCTCACGCCGCCAGTAGTCGAACCAGTTGAACCGCCGCACCTTGT
>JAQBZS010000205.1 GCA_027622115.1 Planctomycetota bacterium
CGGCGTGCCGTCGCCGATCGGCAAGCCGTTGACGTGCGACACGGGCATCAGGCAATACGGTGTCGATGTCGTGAATGCCTCATCGGAGGACAGCACGTGCGCGAGGTCGAACTCGGCCTGCTCGCAGTCGATGGGAATCTCAGTCGCGATTTCTTCAAGCACCACGCCGCGGCTAATGCCTTCGAGCACCTTGGGACCGGGAGCCGTGCGAATGCATCCGTCCTTGACGATGAAAAAGTTGCATGTCGTGGTTTCGGTGACGTTTCCATTTGCATCCAGCAGCAGCGCTCGGGACTGCGGGTCGATCGACCTCGCCTCGCGATCGGCCAACAACAACGGCAAACGACTGCGTGACTTGATCCGCGCGTCGATCACATCGACCGGCATGTGTTTGACACTCGGCGTGACCAACCGTCGGCCGTCCCGCATGCCGACCGCGTACATGTCGAACTGCAACGGAAATGTGTGAACACCCACGGAGCACCCAGACTCGACCGCAGCCCGCGCGCCCACGTAACTCGCATTGAGCCCGCCCGTCACGAACACGGTCACGCCCACGTCCAGTGGCTCGCCAATGCGAGCCGTGTTCGTCGCGACCACTTCCTCGACCACTTCCGCCAACTCGACCGGCGTCAACGTGAGCGAGAAGCCGACAGCGGTCATCGAATGCCACAATCGCTGAAGATGTTCGTCGAGCCGAAAGACCTTGTGTTTGAACGTGCGCATCAATTCCGAGACACCGGCACCATGCACCAGGCCTTGATCGAAGACGGAAAGGCGAGCTTGACTCAACGGGACAAAGCGACCGTTGAGAAATGTGATCGGTTCGGACATGGCGGTTTGTTGTTCTTGGACGTGGGGCAGGTTTGCCGAGCAATCCCACGGCTTCCACTTTGAATCCATTGGTGATACGCTCGCGCACTCGTCAGTCTCACCGCTGGAAACAGCGAATTCGCCAACTTCGACATCAAAAACACCATGGATCAATCAGTCAACACCCACGAAGTCAAACGTCCCCATCTGCGTGCGGGGATTCTGGTGGGCGTCGCGGTTGTAGCCGTTGCATCGCGTTTGATGCCACACCCGTGGAATCTGTCGCCCGTCGCCGCGATGACCATGTTTTGCGGAGCAGCCTTTCTCGGTCGCCGCGCCGCATTGCTGACCCCATTGGCCGCCATCTTTGCTTCAGACGTCTTGCTGTCGCTCGTGCTTCCAAACACGCCCTTGTTCCATCCCGCCATGGCTGCGGTTTATGCGTGCTACGTCTTGAACGTGATGGTCGGGCGCTGGCTATCAACGCGACGTCGCGACCCCGTTGATGTGGCCGTGGCCGTGTTGTTCTGCTCGGTGACGTTTTTCGTCGTTACGAATGTCGCCGTGTGGTGGTCGTACATGAACCACAATGCACTCGACTTGGCTGCGTGTTTTGCCGGCGCGATTCCATTCTTTCAGAATTCGCTGCTCGGAAACGCGGTTTTCGCAACGGTGTTCTTCGGCGGATTCGCCATCGCCGAATCGAGAGTCCCGGAATTGCAATCCGACACCGCGCTGCGGGCTTCCGCTATTTGAGCAACGATTGAATGTGTCGCCGGAAGGGCAGCGACTCCAAGTATCGGGAATTGCCGATCACCGCCACCGCTTCCGCCGCGGCCGCGTTGCCCAAGAACAGCACCTGAGCAATCGACGCATCGACGGCCAGGGCGAGTGATGAAATCGAAAAGAATGCCTCGCCCGCACCGAAACGATCGACGACCTGCGTGGCCAGCGATGCTGCGTGCGTCACTCCGGCATTCGTGTCGATCGCCAAGCATCCCCGCCGACCGAGCGTGATCACCAGCGTCTCGATCCCCAGCGCATCACGCACCTCCCGCGCCATCGCCTCGACATCATCGGCCCGGCGTCGGCATTCCACTTCCAACTCGCGATGTGCCAACTGGGCGTGATGCGAATTTCGGTACTTACCGATGGTGTGAAAGCCGACATTGGACGCCGTGACTTGCGGCATGATGCAAACCCGCGGAGCCTGCTCGACGATCAATTCACGAGTCGCCTGGCCCAGCATCGAATGTCCATAGTCCGCCACAATCACCAAATCAACGTGTGACATGCGAGATGCCACGTGCTCGCGCAATGACAGGTCCGCGTCCGGAGCCAGTGGTTGATCGGCAAAGAAGTCGATCTCAAACAGAGGAGTGTTGAAATAGGATTCTCGATAGCGGCGTTTGACGATCGTCGGCGCGTCCCGTGCATGAATGAACTGCGGTTGCACGTTCGCGTGAAGTTGTTCGCGAATCCACGCTTCCTGCGAATTCTGCGAGCCCAACAGCGTCACGAGTTCCACGTGCTCGGTAAACGCCGCGACATGGTTGGCCACGGCGAGTGCGCCCCCCGCGTAGCGATCATGTGACGTATAGCGAGCGGCGATGATCGGTGCTCGTTCGGATTGGCCGATCGATTCGCACTCGTAGTACTCGTCAATGATGGCCTCGCCGATCACCAACACTCGCAAGTCGCGCACGCGATCCAAGAGTGCGAACAGCGATTCGGCGGACTGCTGTTGCTTGAATTGTTGGAGATACGCTTCCAGTTCTTCCGGGAACATCCCGAGATGATTGTTGATGAGATACGACGAGCTGGATGTGACGTCTTCGATGAATTCCACGACGGTCCCGACGCTGCGGCAGATCGATTCTTCGCGCTCCAATTCGGGAGTTTTCGTGTCGCGAAACTCCGCGCCTTTGCAGTAGACGTCCGGACGAATCCGTTCGATGAGTTCCGCGGCGGTGGGCCACGCATTGACCGCGACGTAATCGACGCAATCAAGCGCGGCCAATGCGGCCAGACGTTGCTCGACTGGAAACGCCGGACGGTGCGGTCCCTTGTTGACGTAGTGGTCCGGAGTGGCGGTGACGACCAGGACATCACCGAGCTGCCGAGCACGTTGGAGATAACGGATATGGCCAATGTGCAGCAGGTCAAACACACCATGACAATGGACGACACGCTGAGCGTCGCGCTTAAGTTCGACGACCTTGCTTGCCAAGTCGTCGACGGATGAAACGATCTGGGCTGTCATGTCGCATTGCTTTGGGAGGGTGAATTGGTTCGCAGGGCGCTCTCAAGGTTGAAGTGTAGTCACCAAACCCAAGCGGACGGCATTCCTTTTGACTACTGCGAAGGAGTTCAACAACAAAGCCCAGGGTCCGCGCAGCGCACCCTGGGTCAGGTGTTAAGACATCGTTACAACCCCATCGGGGTTCCAATCCGTGTACCCCCCCCAAGTCTTCAACTCGCGTTTGATTTCAAAAATCCATCAAATCAACCACATCGTCCAAAAGTCGCCAGCCGAGTGCTTTGCGTTGTCCGACTTTCGACGAGGTGGGCGAATTACAATTCATCCCGAGATTCACGTGTCTTGGGGACTTGTGCGTCAGGTTTACGACTTTCAGATTTGGTGGGCTGAGTTGCAGACGTATCTCAAGTCCAACGCCCACCAAATCTGAAAGACGTAAACCTGACCCCAGCAAAGTTTTGAAACCCTCGTCCCCTGCGAAAAGCCGTGACATTCAACCATTTTCAACGAGCCGTGTGGTGGATCGCTATTCCAGCGGGGATCGTCGCGGTCTTGTGGGCTCTGATCTACAAGACGACCGGGCTGTCCGTCGCGTTCGGCATCTTGGCCGTAATCGCTTGGTTCGGCATCGCGTGGGTGTTTGGCTGGGTGCTCGGTGTCGCTCGCGTGGCAAAAGCGCACCTCAACATCCGAGCCAATCACGCCGATGCGCTGGCGCATTACCTCGACAAGCTCGAGCGAATCAACGTCATTCGAGCCCTCGAAGCGTGCTTCGCCGAGCAATCGCTCCAAGTCTCGGCACGTGACCTGGACAACGCAATTCGAGAAATCGTGACGTCCGGCGGAACGCTGACCAAGAACCTGCTCGGCTACGAAGCGGACGCAGATTGATTGAACGTGCGCTTTGGAGTGGCTGTGGCTTGACACAGCTTTGGCATTTTGGCCGCTCTCACTTTTACGAGCGCCTCGCTTCCAAGCCGAACGCGGTTGTTTTGGGGACGAGTCTGTCATGAAGATCCGGCCTCCAAAACTCCGGTTTTCGACACGCGCCACAAGCTGTCGTCTACGACTCTGAATCGGATTTTCGGTCCATTCGGCACCATCGCAGTCGACCAAGAACTGTCATTGACCCGCTTCGCGGCGAGGCGCTATCGTCCCGCCCGCGCTGTGATCGAACTTTTCGTCTTCGAATCCGGTGGCCTCCCGCGCGATTTATGCGGAGCGAAAACATGCTCAAGTTGATATCCGTTGTCGCCATGTTGCTTGCTTATACATCCACTGCAACCGCCGACGGGAAACTTTCTGCATTACGCGACGAAGTGCGATCGGAATCACCGTCCCCCGACAGTGAACCTGAACCAAAAAAACGCGTGGATCACGAGCACGATCATTGCGACGACGATGATGACGACTCATTTCTGGGCAGCGTGTTCTTGTTCGCAATCACCTCGCCCTGGTGGGCACCGATTGCCGCGTTCGACACCGGTCACGCTCAAGCCGCTCAATTCCCCGAGCATCCCTACGACAATGTGCCCGGCGCGCTGGTCATTATGTCCGAGCAAAAAGACGACATCAGCACTTGGATCGCTCGGCTACGCACGGAATACGGTACCGACTTTGATGGCCTGCATCGGATCGGCGGGAAGTTGCTGCTGGACACGTCCGAACGGATCGGTTTCGACGCGGACTGGAATGTCTGGGAAGAGGACATGGCGCGCGGTTTCAAGGACTCGTTATGGACTGGCGATGCAAATCTGGTGTATCGCTTCGCGCAAAACGAACACATTCAGTTTCGCAGCGGGCTCGGCGTGGCCTGGCTGCGCGATTCGGCGGCAACGGACTTTGGGTTCAATTCGACCTATTCCGTCGACATTTATCCTCGCTGGCCGTGGTCGCTGAGTGCGGAACTCGATTTGGGAAAATTGGGCCGCGAGTCACGCACTCATTTTCGAGCGACGGCCGGAGTTGTGTGGAGTTCACTGGAGTTCTATGCCGGGTACGACATCTTGAAAGTCGGCAGTACCACGCTGGATGGCGTGGTCTTTGGTTTTCAAGTGTGGTACTGATCCTTTCTCCTGCATCTTCCGCAACCAGCATCTCGATAGGCACCGCTCCACATGCCGGGAAACTCATTCGGACAGGCGTTTCGCATCACCACGGCCGGGGAAAGTCACGGTCCCGGCAACGTTGTCATCATCGACGGCGTTCCCCCCGGACTGGCATTGACGGTCGAAGACTTGATGGTCGACCTGAATCGCCGCCGGCCCGGTCAGAGCAAAATCGTGACGCAGCGCAAGGAAGCCGACGAGCCGGAGATTCTGTCCGGCGTGTTCGAGGGCCGCACGACCGGCACGAGTCTCGCCATCTTGATCCGAAATCAGGACCAGCGCAGTCGCGACTACAGCGACATCAAGGACAAGTACCGCCCCGGCCACGCCGACTTTACCTATGACGCCAAGTACGGGTTCCGAGACTATCGTGGCGGCGGACGTTCGAGTGCCCGCGAAACCAACGTGCGGGTTGCCGCGGGCGTGGTCGCCAAGAAGTTGATCGCCGAGGCGTTTGGCGGCTCGGTGCTGGGATACGTCGTGCAAGTTGGCGACATCCGTGCCCAAATCCCGCATCCCGAATCCGTCACGCTGGGCGACGTCGAATGGCTGCCCAACGGTGAACCCAACGTTGTGCGATGTCCCGATGCCGAAGCGGCGGCGCGGATGGTGGCGTTGATCGACGAGGTTCGACTCCAAGGAGACTCGATCGGCGGAGCGGCGGAGATCGTTGCCACGGGCGTTCCGGCGGGATTGGGTGAACCGGTATTCGACAAGATCAAAGCCGATTTCGCCAAGTGCCTGTTCAGCCTGCCCGCCGTGTTGGGTGTTGAATATGGGATCGGCTTCGGCTGCGTGACGATGCGCGGCAGCGAGCACAACGACACCTTCATTCCAGACAATGTCGCCAAGCCGCCGGTGACCTCGGAATCGAATCGCCACGGAGGCATGTTGGGCGGCATCACATCCGGCTTGCCAATCGTGCTGCGAGCCGCAGTGAAGCCCACCAGCAGCCTGCCCATGGAGCAGCCCACGGTGACCAATACCGGCGAAATCACCACGATCTCGACCAAAGGCCGACACGATCCGTGTCTGCTGCCGCGCTTCATTCACATGGCCGAAGCGATGGTGGCCATCGTGCTTGCCGATCACTGGCTGCGCTGGCAATCGCAGTCCACGGGTTGCTGAGCCATTCGCGCGGCCGATAACCAAACGGTAGCCACCCTCTGTTTGATCGCCTTGTCGCGGAAGGTCCAGTTGCGTTTTTCGTGGCGACCGAATCTCGAAGATGAAGGAGACAACAAGTTTGTCGAAGCGGCGATTCACACGGCAGCGGTGATCGCCACTTACAACGTGCGCGACTTTCGCTCGCCCGATTTTACGCCGCACGGCTGGACCGTGATGACGCCCCAAGAATTCCTCGCCCGTTATTCATCAGGAAAACGCAATGGCCACCCGTCGCTGCCCGAACATGTCGAGTCGGGCGAGGAACGTTTTCAAAGTAGCGGATTTTCTTTCTGTATGGTGGCGGCATCGTGTCGTTATCCCGTCGCCCCAGCAATGGCACACCTCGTCCCAACACTGGCAAAGCCAGTGGCACACCCATTCGCCCGTGCCACCCAGCCGTGGTGACTCAGTTGCTGCCGTCGCCAGCTTTGCCGACGTCGAGTATCCCGGCCAGGCCGCTGGAGAACACGAAGTTCTTCTGGTCGATTTGCGACATCTCGTTCGCACCCGGCTCCAGATGAACGAAGACGATTTCCGCGTCGGCCACCAGTCGGTCTCCGACCTTGGCCGTGCATTTCACCGAGCCGCCTTCTTCGCGGGCGTCAACCAATTGGCATTCATAGCGGAGCGTATCGCCGGGACACGCCCAACTATGGAACGTCACGTTCGGAACCTTGGCCAGAATCACGATGAGTTCGAAGTTATTCTTTTCGCCCAGCAAGATGCCGCCGGTCTGAGCCATGCCTTCGATCATCAACGATGCCGGCATGACCGGAAAACCGGGGAAGTGATCGTGCAGATGCTCTTCCGCCAGCGAGACGTTCTTGATGGCCGTCGCATGTTGGCCGCTTTCGAATTCGACGAATCGATCTATCCAAAACCATCGCATGGCGATTACCCGGTCAAGTCGTTTGAATCGTGAAATTCGTCTCTGTGGCCAACGAATTCCGAAAGTCGCCGCGCTCAGATGCCGCCGAGCGTTAAGCCGCCGTCGACCGTCAACACGTTGCCCGTGATGTACGACGCTTCGTCGCTGGCGAGAAACGTCACGGCGTGGGCGATGTCGTCCGGAACGCCCAGCCGACGCACGGGAATCTGCTTTTTGATTGTATCGCCGGCCGCGTTGCGAACGGCTTCCGTCATGTCCGTTTCGATGAATCCCGGAGCGACCGCGTTGGCCGTGATGCCTCGGCGTGCCAACTCGGTCGCGATGCATCGCGTAAAGCCTTCGAGACCGCCCTTGCTCGCGGCGTAGTTGGACTGACCCTGGTTGCCGTAATGAGCGGAAACGCTGGAGATGTTGATGATGCGACCGTAGCGCTGGGACATCATTTGCCGAGTCACCGCTTGGCAAAAGTTGTAGACGCTGGTCAAGTTCGTATCGATGACGTCTTGCCACTGTTGCGAACCCATTGTTGCCAGCAGTCCGTCCTTAACGATCCCGGCATTGTTGACCAGGATGTCGATCCGCTCCCACTTTTCGATGACTTTCGCGACAACCGCGTCGGCCGCCGCCTTATCTTTGACATCGCACTGCATGGTCATCGCCTCGTGTTGATCGAGTTCGAGATCCTTGACCAATTGCTCGGACGGTCCGGCGCTGGCGTTATAGACGAATGCGACCTTGGCACCGTTGCGGGCGAGATCCCAGACGATGGCTTTACCAATGCCGCGGCTGCCGCCAGTAACAAGAGCAACTTTTCCAGCAAGCTTCATGACTAAACTTTCGGTATCGAGAGGGTCTTGTGAGTCTTATGCACCGGTTGGAATGCGCGGCGACTATGTTTCAGGATCCGGTTTCCACAACTGGGCAAACAGTTTTTTCATCGATTCCGTCAACACGGTGTCCGAAGCCGCCAGCGATGCATTCTTGTCCGCCAAATTGAACTGCTCTAGGACCAGCCGAGCACTGACGGTCGAGACTCCGTCGACTTGACCGGTTGCCTTGAAGACGAACTCGTTCCCGTCGCGCCTGTGGACCTTGGCTTCGACGGTCATCGAGTGGCCGGGTTTGAGGAAGCTGTTGAATTTCAAGGCTTTGGCTTGCTTGAGCAACACCGTGCTGTATTTGAAGTCCTCGCTGAATCGCATCAGCCAGGCACCGGTTTGCACGAGTGACTCCAGCATGAGGACGCCCGGCATCACGGGAAATCCGGGGAAATGATCGGCAAGATACTCTTCGGCCAGCGAAAGATTCTTGGTCGCCGTAATGGATTCGCCACGCTCAAGCGAAGTGATTTTGTCGATGAGTTGGAAACGCATGAGGTGCGACTCGGATGTTGGGGGGAATGTGACCTCGACCGGTTGGTCGTGCGGTCAAGTTCGATGAGAAGTTCGATCCTGCAGAGTAACAGCGTGTGATGTGCGCGCGGACGAAGAATCATGGACGATCGGGACAAGCAGCTTGAGCAAGCGATGTGCTTCCATAATTGGAGGAGGACCAACCGTGTCCGCGTTGCCGCGTGTCTGATCGACAACTCCAAAAACCGCTCGCAGACAGCACCGAGCGGTCACTATACCGGCGCTATTTGACCGTCTCAACTGAGCCGGTTTTCGTGCGCATACGCGGCGTCTGCTTGACGTGAACGCGGACCAGGCGGACGCCAATTGTAGCTTGATCTCCGGCGCTCGCGTTCGTCGCGCGGAGGCCGATGCGAACTCTTGGGTTGTACGGTTTGGTCTAGCGGTTGAGAATTGAGACGCGTTTGGGGGACTGCGGCGTCAGGTTTACGATTTTCAGATTTGGCGGCCTCTCGCGCTGCGTGAGAATTGCGTCGAATTGCCGCCAAATCTGAAAATCGTAAACGTGACCCCACGGCATACGACAAACTCGAACTCGGAAATCGGAGTAATTCGTGGTTTGCAACCAAATCGACCGCCGCCACTTCCTGCAGCTTGGCGCACCCGCATTGGGGCTGGGTCTTGCAGACATGCTGCGGTCGCGAGCTTTCGCCGACACTTCAAGTTCGAAATCGCTCATCGTGTTTTGGACTCATGGAGGCATGAGCCAGCAAGACACGTACG
>JAQBZS010000206.1 GCA_027622115.1 Planctomycetota bacterium
ATCCATTGTACATGGACTCAAAAATGAGTTAAATGCAGGAGGCAAAAGAAAATCCTAGATTGCCAAAATAGGTCGCAGAACTTCTGGGACGCCGCACTAGCTCTCCAATCAGAAGTCGGTAACCATCAAGTGTCGCTCAAATTGATGCAGGCTGCTCTCCTCACGGGGATCATCCGGTGCAAAGTGTCGCTCTCAGTCCCCTCGCATTGCCAACCATCTTGGCTAGTGCTGTACACTATCTAGGCTGCTCCGGACCAGAATTCAAGCGCAATCTGGACGAGTTCTTGAATTCGCCGACAACCGTCGGAAAAGATTGCCGGTGCCTGAGCAAAGCGGGCGTTTTGACACTCATCTGGACTCGTTTTTTTGGAAACGATACCGTCCCGCTTCTCCAACACTTCTCAGCCTCACCTCTCTCCCATTGGTGCCGCATTCCCAGGAATGTGACCAGTAAGCCAAAAGCATTGTCCGACCCATCGACCGCGTTCGTTGGGACGTCGTGCGCCCTCGAACGACCGCAGTCATCGGTGATGCGGTCTTCATGGCCAACGATCGGTGTCGCACTTGCCGAACCACCTTTCGTTGACTTGGTCACTCGCGATCAGAACGGAGTCCGACGTGCGAAACTCAACGCACCCCATGTTGCACAAGTTCGTCGTTTGCTGCACGGCCGCAGCGGCATGGATCTCACTCTTAGCGTCCGCATCGCATGCCGGACCGATCGAAGCCGTCAAAGGCAAGCACTACCGGCTGTCGTCACAGCACGGTCCGTGGATGATCATGGTGGCGAGTTTTCGAGACGTCGAATCCAAGCGTGTCGAACGCGTGAACGGTCGCCTGCAATACGTGCGCAACGAGCGATATGAAGAAGGTCTGTCTGCGGAAGAAGCCGCAACTGCGTTGGCTCTCGAGCTGCGAATCGCCGGTATTCCGGCCTATGTCACGTCTCGCGAAGCCAGTTACGAAAAGACCAACACGGCGGATCGGCGCGGTCGTGAAAGAGCCCGGACGTATCGATCGCAAGTCGATGGCGTCGCCGTGATGGCGGGGAACTATCCGACGTTTGAAGACAGTGACGGCCAGCAAACGCTCAAGTATCTTAAGTCGTCGAAATTCCGATCCAAGGTGCTGGAGAGTCCGAAGTCCGGCGGAGTCTATCGTTCCACGCCGGGACAGAAGGATCCGCTGAGCGGTGCGTTTCTAACACTCAATCCGATGCTGTCCGGCGAACAGATGCGGGCTCAAACCAGCGATCCGCTGTTGAGCCGCCTGAACGGCAGCGCCGAGTACTCGTTGGCCAAGAATCCCGGCAAATACACGCTGATCATCGCGTCGTTCAATGGGCGATCGATGAAGAAAATGTCCAACAACAGCTTCAGCCGCTACGCCCAGTCCTTCGAACGAACCATCGGAAACACGTTGGCCAGCGCGGCGGATAAGGCGTGGCAATTGACTCAGGCCATGCGAAATGCCCGAGGAGCCGGGTATGACCAGGACTACGAGGTGTTTATTTGGCACGGACATTACCGCTCGATCGTCACCATCGGCGCGTTCGACGATCCGAAGGACCCTCGCATTGCACGCTATACCGAGATGTTTCGCGCAAAGACGCGTCAGAATCCGCTGACAGGGCAGACGGGACTCGAAGCCGAAATCTTTACCGTGCCTCGTAGGCCCCAACCGAACCAGCCACCACGCATGACGTTCATGTTTGACCCTCGTCCAACGCTGATGGAAGTGCCCAAGCTGAAGTAGCGGTCGTTCTTCTGCTGCAACTGTGCGGAATTGAAACCTTGCGAGCAACGTTCGTTTTGGCTTTCCATGTTCGATCTCGGACCTACTAGAAGCTATCTGAAAAAGGGGTCTGACCCTCTCCGGCCTCAGTTCTTGCCGGGGTTTAGCGAGGCATCCAAAGGGTCAGATAACTTCTAGACGTTGCTCGCACCGGGATAACGCGTTCTCAGGTGTTCGACCAGCGCGATCGCCATGTCGAGCCGCAGAGTCGCGCGGCTCCGATCGGCGGAATCCGGGATCGTCACGCCCTCGGCCATCATGAGTTCCTGCTGGGAATGAAAGTCGCTTTGCCAGTTGCGAAAAATCGACTTCAGCACCAAACAGCGCGACCGCGAAATCTCCGGTTGCTCCAGCAATCGGCAGGTTTTTTGGTGATAGACGACGAGAACATCGTTGCGGCGATGGAACTCATTCCACCGTGTGTAGAATTCGTCTCTCGAAACGGCGGTATGGATTTCCGCAGTCGACAGCCGCATGTGCTGGAAAACAGGGTCGGCAAGTGAACGCTGCTGCTGGATGCAACACGAGAATCGCTCGCCCGTTCCCAGACGCTGCGCCACCCAGTTCACCGGCGACGGAATCCCAGAGCGTTGACCACTGCCGCCGGGAGTCGCTTCGCCGTACGCCACAACCAAGTGGTCGGCGTTCTGCAACAGGCTCTTCGGCAAGAAACGCGGCCCGGATTGTCGAGTTTTCTGACGCTGACACGTAGGTTGACCGGCGGTTTGCGCCAACTGGCATTCCACCATGCGATGAAATGCGGACAGCAACTGATTCAAACCGATCGTATCCGGCTCCAAGGCTTGCAGCGCTGCCACGGTGGCTTCCAGTGTCGACAGACTCTGCGCATCGGGTTCACGTCGGATCCGATACTGACCGGGAGCTGAAGGTTTCAATCGGTAGCACGGCAGGTCTCTGAGTTGAGGCACATCGCGGAAGATGGTCTTGGCCTGACTCCACGTGCCGTCAATGACCACCAACTGATCCGGCCGTTCCGAGGCTGACAATTCCACCAACGCCAGCGCCTTCGCATCGGGATACAAGAGACCCGCAGTGGATCGGATCGGCAGTTGATGCGAAGCAAATCGCCGGTTGTGATCCGCAATGAGGACACAGCGACGCAACGCCTTCCGCACGATTCTGGCCGTGTTGAATGGATGAAATCGCTCGCCAATGTGCTGCAAGATCACGATGTCGGTACGATTTTCAATCTGCGGAATCGCATCGCAAAAACAAAGGGACTGCGGACGAAAACATTGGTAGCAGCGTGCTGGAGAAATGTTGTTCTCGGACATGTTCGCAGTTGGTGTTCGTTTCGACAGCGCGCAAAAAAATCCCCCAAGTAAGTGGTTTGGCTGGGTGTCACGAGCAATCTCTGATTGTGATTGGGGAACCGGACAACAGTGAGTGGGTAATTACTGGGTCCAGTGAATCACTCGTGAACCAAACACCTCGACTTGGGGGATTGGCTGGGTGTCTCTGGATAAGCAGTTGTCGTGCCAATGCGAAGAATCGGCCAATAAACGCCACAATTGACGGAGATTCGGCGCTGATCGTTGAAATGTCGGCGCCTGACGGGTAGATGTAGGGAGTTCGGCGCTGGATTTTCAGCGCTCAATCTCCCGAAAGCGCTCATATCGCGGCGCATCGCCATCATGTACAGATCAAAATCCAGGTCGATTCTCACCTTGCTCGGCGCGCTGTCGGTGGCATATTGCGTGGTCGTGCTGTCATCGGTTGTGACAAGTCCTGATTTGCGGCTTCGGTGTCTGCTGGTCGATGATCAGGCGGGCGAATTGCCGGGAGTGAAGATTCAAGCGATCGACAGCACCATCGCACGGGGCATGTACGCCCCGAAGCCCAATGACCGAATCGTGCGGATCAATGATCAGCCCACGACAAGTTTCATGTCGTTTTCTCGGCAGGTGATGCAACTCAATCGAGTGCCGATCGTGGCGGGTGGCTCGGATCTTGATGATGATCCCGCCCGGTTGACCAAGGCGTTGGAAGAGTTTCCGTATCCACCACTGGTGCGGACCATGTCCGGTCGCCGAATCGTGCGAGTCGATGTCCTGAAGGCCGATCGGACCGGTGAAGCCAGCACCTGGCTGGAAGTCCAGTCTCAGCCGTTGGGTTCCGTCACGGTGACGATCATTTGGTTCGTATTTGAGCTTGGCATCACGCTGGTCGGAGCGTTTGCGTTCTGGAAGCGGCGCTTCGATCGATCCGCTCGGCAGTTCTTCGCGATGTGCCTCGTCACGATGGCTGCATTTGTTGGCGGTTACCACTGGTGGGCGATTGCGGGCAATTTGTGGCTCAACATTCCATTCATTCTCACCGCGACATTATTGCCGGCGGTCACTCTGCACTTCTTCTTGATTTACCCTCGTCCGAAGCCGCTGATGCTGCGTCAGTCGCGGTTGATTCTGGGTGTTGTTTACGCCGTCCCAGTGGCCGCCGCACTGACGATGGTGTCGATGATTGCCGTGATCGGCCAGATGGACTTGGTTGGAGATCTCGACTACGTCGCGGAAATCATCACGTTGCTTGGCACATTGCGAACGACGATTTATACGTACGTCTCGTTGTCCGGCATCTACTTTCTGATGACCCTTGTGGCGTTGGTGCATGGCTTCGTCACGACTCGGAACCCGATCGAGCAGAAGCAGGTCAAGGCGATCCTGGGCGCGGCCGTGCTCGCGACGCTGCCGGTGGCGTACACGCTGTATCTGGCGTATGTGGACCATGTGGCGTTTGCGTTCGGTGAAGCGAGAATCCCGATGTTTCTCGCCAGCCTGTCGTTCATGCTCGCCTACGCCAACGGGATCCTGCGCTACAAGTTGATGGTTGCGGATCAGTTGCTGACACGAGGCATGTCGTATTACGTCGTCAGTTTCGGGCTCACGACGTTGTTTGGCATGACGATCGCCGCCACCACTGTGTTGCCGCACTTCGTGGATCGGTCATTGACACTGGGGCAAGAGTTCTTTCTGTACTTCATCGTGGTCGTTGTTGTGCTGCTCGTGTTGGGATTGCGAGACCGCATTCAACGCTTCGTCGACCGCCAGTTCTTTCGAGAGAAGTACCAACTCGATAAGGCGCTGCAACGCGTCAATCGAGCCATCGGCAACCTCGTGGATCAGGATGCGTTGGCGGAGATGATGCTCACTTCCAGTTGCGAAGTGCTGCAGGTGGACCGAGCCGCGCTTTATCTGCGCGGCATGGGACGTTCCGTGCTGACGTTGGCGGCGGTCAAGAACATGGAAGGCATTCCCGTCAGTATTCCGAATCACGAACAGCTTCACACCGAACTGGCCGACGTGGGAACCTTGCAGCGTGTCGTGCATGCTTCGCGGGACGAGATGTCGTCGGCTCAACAGATCCTGCATGAATTGCGAGCCGAATTGATCCATGGCTTGGAGGTCAACGACGAGTTGGCGGGAATCGTGGTGCTGGGACACAAGAAGAACAACAGCTCGTTTTCAGCCGAAGACTTGACGTTTCTGCACGCCACGGGGCAGGTGACCAACGTCGCGCTTTACGGAGCCCGGCTGAATCAGGATATGACGCGGCTGAATGAGGAACTGCGACTCAAAGTTGAACGGGTCAGCGAACAGCGACGCCAGATCGCGATGCTGCAAGCCGAATTGACCAGTACGCGGGTGGAACCGGAATCGCAACCCGTGTCGGAAGTGCGCGAATTTCGCCGCGGCGCGATGAAGGGAAACAGTCACCCGATCACGGAAGTGTTGTCGATGGTGCAGAAGGTCGCGTCATCCGAATCTTCGGTGTTTATTCGCGGTGAAAGCGGCACGGGCAAGGAAGTCTTGGCTCAAGTCATTCACGACAACTCGCCGCGTCGAGAAAACGAGTTGGTTTGCGTCCATTGCGCCGCACTTTCGCCGAATCTCTTGGAGAGCGAGCTGTTTGGGCACGTCAAGGGTGCGTTTACCGGCGCCCATCGCGACAAGATCGGACGTTTTGAAGCTGCGAATGGCGGCACGCTGCTTCTGGACGAAATCGGCGATATCTCGCTGGAAACGCAAGTGAAGTTGCTGCGCGTGATCCAAGAGCGTCGCTTTGAGCCGGTCGGCAGCAATCGCAGTATGTCCGTCGACGTGCGGCTCATCACCGCCACGCACCAGAACATCGAAAAACTGATCGCAGGGCAACGGTTTCGCGAAGACCTGTACTATCGACTCAACGTGATCAGTGTGGAATTGCCGCCGTTGCGGGAGCGAGTCGACGACATTATCGAATTGGCGATGCACTTCCTGAGGCGGTCGTCCAAACGTGTCGGAAAGCGGATCCTGCATATCGACGACGAGGCTCTGTCCGCTCTGGAGCAACATCGCTGGCCGGGGAATATTCGCGAGCTGGAAAACGTCATCGAACGCGCCGTCGTGCTGTGCGAAAGCGAGCACATTTCGATCGCCGATTTGCCGAGCGAATGCGGAAACGTCGCTCTACCGGCGAAGGTTGGCCCGGTGTCGCGTGGGCGTTCGCCGCGTGCGGACGAACGGACTGCCGCCGACTATGAAGTGGCTTCGTTTTCCACGTCCGATCAACCGGCCACCGCCGCACTGAACAATCAGACGATACCTCGGTCGAACAAGACGTTAAGCGAAAACGAGCGAGACGCTCTATATGCCGCATTGGATGAATGCGGAGGCAACAAAGCCAAGGCCGCGCGCTTGCTCGGCATTCCTCGGGGCACGTTCTACAGCAAGCTACGGAAGTACTCGATCCATTGAGGATCGATTGATTCGGCTGGTTCGAGACCTAGAAGCTATCTGAAAAAGGGGTCTGACCCTTTGGAGGCCTCGCTAAACCCCGGCAAAAACTGAGGCCGGAGAGGGTCAGACCCCTTTTTCAGATAGCTTCTAAAGGTCGAGAACTTCTCGCTTCGCTTTGACCCGTGCCGGCAGATCCGCCTCACTGCGGGCGGAAAGCTGCTGCATGTCTCGAATATCAAGTCTGATCAACTTAGTCGTGTTGTGTGTGACGAGAAACATCCCACTGGACTGGTCGCAGCCTCATAAATCGTTCGGGCGGATCGGGGATTGCGGAAATCTCGCCAAATCAAGGCCATCTTGCTCGTGTTTGTCGGTCGACATACTATCCCGCGCGTTTCGCTGGGCTGAAAATCTGGGTGATCTGCTTCCGTGCATCGGCGTGCATCGGTCGATTTGCGAGCTATCGTGGACTCCGACGCAATGATGCTCCCGGATGATCGGCAGTTGTCTGGGCAATGTCGTCCGTGACGCCTTGGGATGACGCAGACCGCGCGGCTCGAACACGGAACCAACACTCCAAGGATGGAGCCCATGTCAACGCAAACCGTAGCTCAATCACCTCCCGCGAATTCCCAATCCACGCAACCCACGCGGAGGCCGGTTGACTTGGAACCGACCATACAAGACATCATTCGCCGGGCGCGGTCACAACCCGTGTTGGCTCCAGCCCGAGGGGCGTTGGGTCTGTCGGTCGTCACCGCGGTTGCCATGTGGGCTTCATTCGCGCCGCTCGACATCGGGCCGCTGGCGTGGATCTGTCTCGTGCCGTTGGTCTGCTTGATTCGCATCCCCAAACGCACGCGGTGGATGTATCCCATGCTGACATTCGGCGGCTTCGGGTTCTCGTTGTCCGCGCTGCAATGGATGCGACTCGGCGACGCCAGCATGTACACGGCGTGGTTTGCGCTGGCGGTCTATGTGTCGCTTTACTTTCCCATGTTCGTCGTGCTCGCCCGAACCGCCGTGCAACGCTACGACGTGCCGATCACGCTTGCCGTCCCCGTGTTATGGGTGGGGCTCGAATTCTGCCGCTCGCACTTGATGACCGGCTTCCCCTGGTACTACCTCGCGCACACACAATACCGGTGGATTGAACTGATTCAGATTAGCGACATCACCGGTGCGTACGGTGTGAGTTTTCTCGTCGCCATGAGCAGCGCCTGCATCGGTGTGTGGATTCCGACCGGTTGGCTCGTGCGAATGAAGCTGTATCCACCGGGTGCGACCGCTCAAGGAAACGACAAGCAACCCAAGATCGACCGCGCCGTGGCTGGAAAGGCTTCGGCCTCGAAGCTGGACCGGCGAGTCATCGCCAGCGTGATCTCGGCGACTTTGGTCTGTGCTGCGGTCGTGTACGGCATCGTGCGACGCAACTCGACTGAATTCCAAGTCGGCCCTCGAATCGCGTTGATCCAGGCCAACTTCCCGCCTTCGGTCAAGCATGACCCGGCCTCGGCATTCGAAATCCTGCACCGCCACGACAGGCTGAGCATGCTATCGATGAAGTACAGCCCGGACGTCATTATCTGGCCGGAAACCATGTTTCCGTGGCCGATGAACGAAGTCGATCCCAACCTCACCACCGCCGAGTTGGATGCCTTGATGCCCGCGAACTACGCGTCCGGCAAGGAGTCCTGGCGCAAGTTTTGGACGGATGGTGAACCTCAGAAGCGAATGTATGACGACGCCATCAAATACAACGCCGCCACGATCATGGGTGTATTGGCTCAAGTGATTACCACGGACGGCGTCAAATCGTACAACTCGTCCGTCTTCGTCAAACCGCAAACCGGCATCGCCGGGCGTTACGACAAGCGCCATCGAGTCCCGTTTGGCGAATATGTCCCGCTGAAGGACGAAATGCCGTTCCTCGCCGGTTTCACGCCGTTCTCCGCAGACTTCGGCATCGCGAAGGGCGAGGGCCTGTCCGTGTTCGATTACAACGGTTGGCGGTTCGCGTCGATCATTTGTTACGAGGATACGATCCCGCATCTCGTCCGACGCATCGCTCTATCCTGCGAACGCGATGAAGCGAAGCCGAAACCGGTGGACGTATTGGTCAACCAAACGAATGACGCGTGGTTCCGAGGCTCGGCCGAACTCGATCAGCATCTGATCACGTCGGTGTTTCGGGCCGTCGAGTGCCGCACCCCACTGGTCCGCGCCGTCAACGGCGGCATCTCTTCCATCGTGGACGGCGACGGCGTCATCGTTGAACCCGAGGTGATGGAATCGTTGGAGAACCGCCGCGAAGCCAAGGCCACCACGTTTCTCGACGAACACGGCGGACGTCGACGCGAGCTGGATGCGGTCTTGGTGCATCCCGTGCCACTGGATCCCCGCAGCAGCTTGTACGTCCATTGGGGTGACTGGTTCGCGATGACGTGCTGTCTCTTGACGCTTGCGATCGCCGCCGGATTCTTCGTGTCATTGCGAGGCACGAACACGCATCGTTTGGCAAGTTCCGTCGCGGACGCTTAGCACGCGTGCAGGTACTGCATCCGTAGCCACGCTGGCCAGAGCGTGGGACTGGCTCTGCACTCCAAGCCCAAGCTCTGGCGAGCGTGGCTACAGACGGGAAGTTGTTTCTGCACGCGTCCTTAAGTCGCATCAATGGCCGAAATCTTCATGCAGCAGCGGGCGGAAAGGTCAAAGTTCTTGACCCTGACGTTTTCCCTGCAACCCCTTTGCTAGGGTGTTGAAAACTCGCTCTTGACTGACGAATTCTTTGGCGCAGGTTTCGTGCAAAGGGTTGCTGCGGTCGTG
>JAQBZS010000207.1 GCA_027622115.1 Planctomycetota bacterium
GACAGTGCGTAGCCCATTGGAGCCCGACTCGAAGCAACCCTCGCAAATCGTCGCGCTCGGCGTCATCAGTCGAAGACAGCCTGGCCGAGATTTCACGAAGCCCTTCCTCCGAGGCGAGTGCGTAGCCGTTTCGCATTGTCCAGAGGCGGCCCTCGTCATTGCCACATGCAGCACCAAGATCACGCAGACAGTCGATCTGATTGTTGGCGGTCTGGCCGACTTGCCCGTTCACGTCGGCGAAGTCGTTTCTGTAGATCGTGCCGGCTCCACACACGATCGCACACGCTGGCCCCTGAGTCCGATCATGCTCATAGATTCCGATGCCGTCTTCCGGCGAGACGGACGGTGAAACCATCTCCAGCAGGTTGCCTGTGAGACTTTTCTGGAAAACCTGTCAGCTCTTCAAACCACACCTGAACCGCTCCTTCAATCAATGGCCGACTTCACCCGCAAATCACTGGCCGGTTTTGACCGCAAACTGACACGCTGTGGTCGGTCAATCTGGGCGACGGCCCAGAACGTCCGCCGATGACACTGCTGTCGATTCTTACAACGACTGACACAATTTCTCAGCCGCCTGGCGGTTCAACAGATAATCAGCGACGACTTCCTGCTCGACCCAATCGGGCATAAGTGGCTGGAACTTGCTCAAGCGATATGCCGGGAGGGATGCCGCGACCGACTTCCATAGCTCGGTGTCTTCCCACGCTTCGCGTGTTTTGAGCATGCTCAGAACTTGTCGGAAGTGAGCGATGGTGAGGTCGGCTCCTCGAACCGTCAGTAGCAGATTGTCCGCCGTGATTGTCCAGTCACCTCCGAGTGCTCTGAGCATGTACCGCAGTGTCGAGTTGTTGCGACCGCCAGCGAAGGTCCACCAGTGAATCTCGTTGCCGATTTGGACGATTCCGTCAAAGTCTTCTGAGACAATCGCAGCGTGCTTTTCTCGCTGTTCAGACAGCACCTCTGCTGCCTGTGGCGACAAGTACGCAAATGATTCGTCGGAGGCCAGAACATCGCGAATTTTCTGGCACAGCGTCTGTCCGAGAAACTGCGGCAGGAATCCGCCCCACGTCGGCTGCTTTCCCCTTGGGGCTGGCTCGACCTGAATGCGGCGGTCATCGTGCTCAACGCGGAGAATCGCCCACGGACGGCCTGCGAGCAGGAAGCAACTGACGCCTTCGGCGAGCTGATCAACAAAGTCCTGGCTCAATGTTCCGAGGACGTGACCGGAGACCGTCTGCACGGTGTAGTTGACCGGACTGGAGAAGACGGCGAACAGCTCCATGAAGTTCCGGCGACCAAAGCGGCGTTCGGCTGTCGGTCCCAAGACCAAACGCCCGCTCGCGAGCACAAGTGACTTGTCCTCAATCATCCATTCCACAAGTCGGTCGAACTCCGCGCGATCGATCCCTCGGAAGTCCGGCACCTGCGACAGATGCCCCCAGGCAGCTTCCACCGGAACACCGTCAGCGGACAGAGCCATTGCCAGGAGCTGGTGAATCAGGACCGGCCAGCACCGGTTGTTGATGTCGATACTTTCAACCCAGCCGGCTTTCGCCAGCTCGATCAAGGCAATGACCTGAAGCACGCTGTCGGCGGTTTCGCAGAAGAACGTCGTGTTGGCTGCCTGGCCCTCTCGACGTCCAGTGCGTCCCATCCGCTGCAGGAACGACCCGACCGTATCGGGAGCATCGGACTGTAGGACTCGATCAAGGTCTCCCACGTCGATGCCGAGTTCCAGGGTTGACGTGCAAACGATGCAGGTATCCGCACCCTGATGAAAACGCTCTTCGGCCAGCAGCCGTTCTTCCTTTGACACAGCACTGTGGTGGACGAAGACCGTCGTTCCCGCGCGTCGCATCTTTTCGGCGACCGCTTCGGCGGCGGAACGCGCCTGACAGAAGAACAAACTCTTACAGCCGCGAGACAGGTCGGCGGCGTCACGCACGAGTGATTGCAGGTTCGGGCGATGGATCACCAAGAGCTGTCGGCGTGCTGGTTGTTTCGGTGGATCGACGATCTGACCCTCGCGTTTTGACGTGCCTTGCAGCCAGCCAAGGATGGCCTCGGGGTTGCCGACTGTGGCGCTCAGGCCGACGCGCTGCACATCGTGTCGGGACAGTCGCGCGATACGCTCCAGCACGCTTATCAGATGTGCCCCACGATCACTGCCGGCCAGTGCGTGAATCTCATCAATGACGATCACCCGCAAGTCACCAAACAGCAGTGCGGCATCAACCCGCTGCGAGACCAACATGACCTCCAGCGACTCGGGAGTCGTCATGAGCAACTCGGCCGGCTCTTTCAAAAAGTGCCGGCGCTCGTTCTCGGGCGTGTCACCGTGCCAGACCTGTCGTCTCAGGCCAACCATTTCTGTGTAGAGACCAAGACGTTCGGCCTGGTTGTTGAGCAATGCCTTAATCGGAGCGATGTAGAGTGCCCCAACACCATCCGGTTGATCCGTGACCATTCCGGAAAGAGTCGGAAACATCGAAGCTTCGGTCTTGCCGCCTGCCGTCGGCGCCAGGATGACGGCATTGTTGCCGCTCAGCAGGGCCTCGCCGGCCTGCTCCTGCACGGGCCGCAGACTCGCCCAACCAAGTCGAGCGACGATGGCTTCTTGCAGTCGAGGTGCAAACCTGGCAAAGACACTCACCACGCGTCCTCCTCGGGTACGGGTTCATCGTCGTCGAGCGTCGCGGCTGTCCCGGAAATGACCTGTTCCTCTTCTGGAGATAACTCGCGCGGCTGGAAGCCGTACTCCGCCATGGGCACGTAGGCTTCATTCTCATCCACCAGATCAAGCTGCATGACGAACTCACGCAGGAACTGCCGAGGCACAACGCCGACATCGCCTTTGAAGCCAGTTGTTACCTCTGCAACAAGGCGGTTGATGAACTCATTCGAGACGCACGCTTCAAGACGAGTACGGTCTTTTGCCGGGTAGAAATCACGGAGCCGAAGTGCGACAGCCCGCAGCCTGTCATCTTTGAAGGGAGTCAGTTCAAGCTGAGGCTGCCGTAGGCTTGCGAATTTGCCCTGCTTCATGAAACGGATGCGATCGTGCAGCGGTGCCAGGCCAGCCACTCCCTGACGTGTGTCGAAGAAATCCGGCGTGCCGGTAAACATCCACAGCAAACCGTGGTATTCGACAGAAGCGTCGGCAATCTGCCGAATACCGTTGAGTGACTTATGCCGAGAATCGCTCCGCATCCTCAGGATGGTTTCGCCCTCATCGATAACAATCAGCAGCCCTCGATATCCAGCTGCTTTGACGATCTCCAGAACTCCGTGCAGATAGTCCAACGCGTCGCGACTGCCGACGTCTCCCTTGATTCCGGCAGCCGTCTTGGCCGACGCACCGACGTTACCGCTGCCAGACAACCATGAAATCAGAGACCCGGCTTCGCCCATCTCGCCCTTTTGTTTGAGATCAAAGACCGTCTGAATGACACGGACAAAATCCTGCGGCGCCTTGCCTCCGGTCAGCGTGGCAAGGTTTTCGTCCAGTCGCTGTCTCACTTTGCCGTCGAAGTCGTCAGCATTTTCGTCCTCGCCGGCTTCGATCAGGGCATCTTCAATGCGGCCGATCCAGCGATCGAGGATGTCGCCGAGTGCCCCACGTGGACACGACGCCGTGCCGAGTTCGGTCATCACCTTACGGTAGACATCATCAAACCGATGAAACCGCAGATCGTTGTCCGACACAACGACAAAGCTGGTCGCGAATCCTTTCGCCTGAGCATCAAGCACGGCCAGCCGCGCCATGAAAGTCTTGCCACAGCCGTAGCCTCCACGCAGGAACTTGATGGTTCCCTCGCCAGCCTGGGCCAGTTCCAGTTGTCGATGCAATTCTCCCCGCTGCGTTTCGATACCAACGGCAAACGTTTCGATTCCGCGTTCGGGGACAAGCCCTTTGCGGAGCGACTCGAAGATGTGATCGCGATCCCGCGATGTCAAAGTGCTCATTCTGCTGTTCCCCTTGGCTTATCTCATGCTCGCCCGGCTGTCTGTTAGGTCTCGTCCGATTCGCGCCGATCGCGTCATGAAAAGCCCTCGCGAACGTAGCGTTTCACACCAGCGACGGTGTCAACTCGAACTGCAAACGGGACACGGGCTGCCAGCCCTTCCAGCTTCGACGAAAAGCGGCGCAAGCCTCGTGCGCCACCGAGCATCCTCGCGGCTTCAGTTTCCGTGACAATCCCGTGCGTGGCCAAGTGGTCGAACAGCTCGCGAATGCCGCCTTCAGGCAGTTCCTGCAGCCACTGACGCGACGATGGATCCGGTGTCGGTTCTTCGGCGGTGAGCGGAGCCATCGCCTTCCCGGATGCACTAACGTCAAATCGATCGCGAACGATGCACGGTACGACATCAGCATCCGTGCCGGCGTGGTACAGCTCAGCAGTGACACGAGCATCTGCCAGGCCGGTCAAACGGAAAAACAGCTCAAAGGGTTCGCCAACACGAGCGACCACGACCCCGGCTACCAGCTTCGCCCCTTTGCGGGTTGAGCAGAGTTCCACTTGGATGTCCTGGTCGTCGGGCACTCGCACGGACAGCTCGATCTCGCTCGCTGCGCCGAACTCCAGGGACTTCTGGCGACCGATCACAACTTCAGCGCCAATGCAGTGCATGCCGCCGACACCCTCGTGCCGCGACGCATGGACGACATACTGCAACGAGCTGCCTCCTGTCGCCGATCGATGAAGCATCGTCAGCACAGGAATCACCCGTTCCTGCAAACTGTTGCCACCATGCACGAATCGAGAACTGGTCTTGCCGGTATCAAAGACGGCAGTTGTCTCTGGAAACATCACATGCAGGTCGTCTGTCTCGTAGCTCAAGTCTCGAAGAGCGACCCGGACTTCACCAGCATGATCCGCAGCCACTGGCGAAAACGAATGCCGTCGATGCGGACCGTGTGACTGAACATGTCCGGCTGTTTCGTCGAGCAGCAAGAAGCCGTGGTCGGCTGTTATGACAAAGCGGCGGGCTCCGGCATCACGCAGCAGTCGCCAGGCTGTCCTGAGTTTCTGCAAAGCTGTGTCGAACACCGCCGGGCCGGCACCCTTTTCGCCAGCTTCATCAATCTCTCGACTGTGGACGATGACCAGCTTCGCCCGCGTGATCGACTTCTTGAGACTGGCTGGTGCTCGGTCCAGAACTTCAGCCAATGACAACAGCGGGCACGTGTTGCCACCAACTCGATCCCGCATGGCCTTCGTTCTCGATTTCGGATCGTGGACGCGGAACGTTCCGGTCGAGAACCCGGCGACTGCACCCTTGGAATCGAATTCGAGTTTCAGCACGCCCTTGTCGCACACCGGAGCCAGTGCATTCATGCCGATGCTGGTCACCGTGGGGAGTTCAGCCAGGCGGGCCTCAAGCTGTACCGTGGTCGCAGTCGTACCGCTCAACGCTTGGTGCAGTTCTTCGCCCAGCTCGAACCGCAGGGCGTCCACCACAAACAGCACGGTCGTCTCGTGATCGTTGACGAGTGGTCGCACGACGTCGTCGAACAGGGTTCGCTGCTGAAGCCGAAGTTCTGGCAGAAATCCTTCGCGACGGCACAGGTCGCTGAAGTCCGCCGCCCACGCGTCTGCCCAGCGACGCCAGCGCCCGCGCATCTGATCCAGAGCGGGTCGCAGCTTCTCGAACTTTGCCACCTGCGAATACAGCAACGTTTCCCGCCGCTGTTCCAGATGACGGTGAGCCTGATCCGCAGCGGCTCCCGCGTTGATGTATCGCTGAACTGCGGCTTCCAGGGTGGGCATCTTTCCGAGTGATGGGCCGGCAGCCTCCAGACAGGCTCCCAGCCGTGCTGCATCACTGACGAGTTGCCAGGCCGAGCGTCGTTCCGGCCGGTTCCGCAGCCAGAACGAACGCTCTTCCGTGTGAGCCCCGGCCCAGTCCGTAGCCATCGACCAGTTACCGGCTTCAACCGCGTTCAATGCCGCGTCGAGCACGCGGTCTTCTTCAAACCGGAACGTATCGATCTTCCCGAGGTCCGATGCCTGGGCGGCCTCATACTCGTCACCCAATCGTTGTTCCGTGTCGTCAGCGGTGCGACGGTAGAAGTCGTGGAACCTCTTCAGCCCGTGATTTCTCAAGTGTTCGGCGAGATCCCCGCACGCCTCAACGACGCTGGCGGGCAGACCACGAATGCCAATCAGGACGTCGCCTTTGGGATCGCGCTTCAAATCGTGGACATACTCGACACACAACGCCCAACTGACTGCAGCGAATGCCAGAGCCTCACTTGTCGGAGCCATCCGTGACGACGATAGACACTTCTCGGCCCACGAGTCCGGCAACCCGGTTGCCGTTGCCAGTCGAGTGAGAATCGCCGACCGGCCCTCGTTCGAAGAAGCACGTCGAACAATGTCGTCATCGCCAAGCAGACCCTCGACCAGTGCCGGCAGTTTGAGCAATCGCAAGTGTCGCCCGAAGGCATCATCCTCGGCATCGATCACCGACTTCAACCAGGCATCCGCGCCAGCGAGTGTCAATGTGTCGCCTTCGAGGAATGCTTCAATCTGATCCGGACGAACCTGCCCCGCTGCCGCTTCCATGATCAACGTCTTCAGAGCTTTCCTTTGACGGGTGCCGGCCGAGTACAGCTCGAACAGCGGTGTCGTGCTGATCGTCTCTTCGTTGAACCCCGGCAGATGGATCAGCAACTGCGTTTTCTCAGTACCGGCTGCCAGGTCCTCAATGGCCATCAGCAGTTCCAGATGGCTGCCGCGAAACGTGTGAATCTCGAACGGCAGTGTTCCGGCCTGACGTTCCGCGATCTTCTGCTCGACGAAGTCCGAGTAGTGCCCGTCGAGGTCCAGCCAGAACACGACGCCGTGTCGACGCACCCACGTACGGACTTCAGCATCGAGCACCGACGAAACCGGCCCGTTGGCGAATGACTCGCTGGCCTCAGTCATTCCAAATCTCCCCCAGGGGAGCAAAAAAAGGAGTATCCATGTTCACGTTCATCACATAACCATCACATAGAATTCTGTCGCCAACGAAAACCACAACCTGTTTCACTGAAATGAGTTACAACGCTCTCTCAAAAACTGTCGCAGCCGATTTCGACGACTCTATCACATAACCATCACATAAAACCGCGTCCTGAACTGCTCGTTCTGAACAGCTCGAACACCCGTCGTTTCGAGAACTCTCTCCGACTCGACCAACGACTCCATCACATGACCATCACACAGAATCCTGGCTTCTACGTGCGATGCAACCGTCTGTGAAATAACGAGTTACAGCGTTTCTATCGCAATCCACCCCCCAGATTTCGAGGGTTTCAGCACATGACCGTCACACAGAACTGGCTACCCCCAGAACGGCACATACTGCATGTACCGCTTTCCTGTCTCCGGGTCGAATGGGCGTATCTGGCTCCTGTTCACCGTGTCTCGAATCAATCTTGATACTGCCGAATGATTCTTTTTCTCGACTCCCAGGCGTTCCCGCAAAGATGAGTTCGTCATTCGTCTTCCGGTCACGAACATCAGGCAGCAGTGCTGGTAACAGGCCCGTATTCTCTCTTCTGCGTTCATGTCTGTCAGGGTCTTCGGCCCGAACAGCGTTGCGGTTGTATTCCCGGGTGGAGCGGTGACGTCGGGGGCGGGAAGTTGAAAGGCTTCGATCGACTCGACGGCCTTGTCGATGCCGCTGCCTCCTTCTTCGCAGATGCCCATCCGTCGCATCAGCGCTGCCAGAGCTTCGTTCCGTGAGCGTGGCGGGGTGTCGATGAACCGCAGTGTGTCCACCAGCGGTTCGCCGGGATTCGTGATCTCCATCCGCTCGTCGAACATCTGCACCATCGGACCGGCGCCGGTCACCGAAAAGTCCTGATTCAGCTTCTTCTTTAGGCTTCCGACTCGAATGAAGGCCTCGCTGCCGCACCGGACCGGAGCGTGACTCGCGCGGGGAATCTCGCACAGCACGACGCGATGGCCCTGGTGATCCCACTGATGCAGCTTGAAATCAACCTGCGGGTGCAGCGACCGCATCAGCCAGTTTTCCAGTTCCTCGTTGCCCTTCTTCGCCCGCCGGGGATTGAAGGTCGTTCCGACGACACGGTGAGTGCCGTCCTCGATGCCCCACACGACGTACGCGCTGTCACGACCATGCAACGCCGCCGAGTTCGATAGCGCGGAGAGGTATTCCGCGATCTGCTCCGGAGCGGCGTTGTTGTGCTTGAACTCGACCCACTCCGACTCTTTGGGAATGGCCAGAAGGTCGATCAGCAGTGCGGACAGTTGTGCATCGGTCATTCGGTGGCCTCCGGTGTGGTGGCCTTTTTACGGCGGGCGGCTTTTTTCTTTGCCGCCTTCTTGCGTTTCTTCCCGCCTGGTTCGCCGTCGGGGAACAGCAGCTTTTCATTCGCTTTAGCCAGCAGGGACTTGCGACGGGCGACCTGATCCAGGTGAGTTGCTTCGAACTCGGTGCGGGACTCGGGTTCGTCGGGGGCGAGGATGCGGAATTCCACTCTCTGTTTTTCTAGGACCGTTAGTTCCAGTTCGTAGCAGCGGTACGGCTCGGCGGACCAGAGGCCCGGTTCCAGCAGACGCATCTCCTTCAGCGGTTCGTCGTGTTTGCGGAGGCGGCGTTTGACTTCTTTCTCGATCGCCTCGACCGCTTCGTCGGGGTGATTGGCGATGAAGGCGTCCCGGTGTTCAACGTCCCCGTGGTCCCCTCGGTACGGAGCTTCCTCGATGCGGAAGTCCTCGGCGATTTCGTCCTGCAGGCGGAGTTCCCAGGCCCAGGCGCGCGCCGGGTGGTATTTCCAGAAGCAGCCGTGGGCGACTCCCAGGGACGGGTCTTTCCGACATTTTTCATCCACGCGGGTGGGCCAGTAGCGCATGGCCAGGTGAGACCAGTCGTAGTCCTTCTTGCCCTTGCTCAGAGCCAGTTCGGTCCACCACTTCTGCGGGTCTTTCCACTGCGGAGCCAGCAGCGGCCACAGGGCGGCGCTGTTGATCATTACGCCGTCGTCCAGGTCCGGAGCGTACGGCGCGTCGATCTCGAGGGGCGGGCACTTTTTCGCGTCCGGAGACGTCGGCGGCGGGCCGAGGTCCGCGCACTGTTCGACCTGAGCCACGAACTCGGCCAGTTCTTCCCGCCATTTCTGGACGTCGGCGAAGCGTTTTTCCGCCTCGCGAGCGGCGCGTTGATCGGCTCCGTCGCGGGCGCGTCTCAGGTCGTCGAGTTCTCCGTCAAGCCGGGTCAGTGTGGGTTGCAGGTGATCGGCCAGCAGCACGCGGAGCGTCTGCGGCGTCCAGCGGTGAATGGTGACCCACGCCACGAACGTCTTTTTCGCCGACGACAGCGGCCAGTGAATCGG
>JAQBZS010000208.1 GCA_027622115.1 Planctomycetota bacterium
TGGAAGGGAGTCGGCTATCACTTTGTGATCGGCAACGGCAAGGGCACGCGGGACGGAGTTGTCGAGCCGACGTTTCGCTGGCGGCAACAGATGCATGGAGCCCATGCCGGCAGCGCGGACCACAATGAGCACGGCATCGGAATTTGCTTGATCGGAAACTTTGAAAACAACCAACCGACGAATGCTCAACGCGAAGCTCTGATCCAGCTCGTGCAGTCGTTGGCTCGGGATCACAAGATTGAAGTTGACGGAGTGATTGGACACGGGCAGATCAAGAACACGAAATGTCCGGGCCGGTTTTTCCCGGTCGATGAAGTGCTGCAAGGCGTCAGGGAAGTCGCGACGATCCACAATCGACACCACGGTATCCACGCAGTTTCAACGCGGACTTTGACGGCTTGGCCGGAAACGGTCGAATTTGTTGCACGATGAGGAGACATCATGGCTTCGCGCATCCCAAATCCTGAATGGTCGGAATCGAACTCGCCCAGCCCCGTTGAATTTTCGGACTGGGACGAGATGTTGGCGGAACGTGAAGGAGCGGCGTTTGCTCCGGCGCCGGAGTTCGGTGTGCCGCCGACGCTCTTGGAAACCGACAGCGAAGTTTCCGTCTTTATCCCCAAGCATTACGAAGCCAAATACGCGTATCCGCTGATTATCTGGCTGCACTCGTCCGGTAGCGACGAGCACGAAATCGAACCGCTGATGCCGGAGATCAGCGAACGCAACTATTTCGGGTTGGCCGTTCGAGCCCCCCTGGCTTCGCTCCGCAACGACGGACACGAGTGGCCCAGCGAGGCCGAAGACACGATCGCGGTCGAGGACCGCATTCACGATGTCGTGTGTCAGCTGCGTCGCGAATTTCACATTCACAGCGAGCGGCTGTTTTTGGCGGGAGTGAACGACACCGGCACGTTGGCGTTGCGGTTGCTGCTCCGCCAACCGAGTTGGTTTGCCGGAGCAATTCTGATGAACGGTCGCTTGCCGGACTTGCCGCAACCGCTGGCGGCGTATCGCGAATTGATGGGCAAGCGAGTCCTGGTCACCCGCGATATTTCGCCCACGTCGCCGACGAAGCAGGAAACGGCCCACACCGCGTGGTTGCTGCATTTGGCGGGCATGCACGTTGCCACGGACGAGTTCGAGTCGGAAGAGTCGCTGGAACCGTGCCGATTGCGTCGCATCGATCATTGGATCATGGACGGCATTTCGAGCGCGATGTTCGTGTAATCTAAGACGATCGACCGAGGCTTGGGACGCGAGCGAGTGACGTCTGCCTCCGGGTGGCCGGGGTCAGCGCGAGGCACGAGCGAAACCCCGGTTTCACCGCGCTTCGCACGCCAAGTCAGCCAAGATGGACCGCAACATGTCGATCCGCAAACTCTGAACCGTTCAATTGCCGCGGTCAGATTCCCGTTGCACCCGACCGCCCCGACCGGCGAATTACGTTTTCTTCCGAGGAGGCGGAGGCGGTGGAGTCGAGTTACTCACAGAACCTTGGGCGACCGTTTCCGTTCGATTGTCGGTTTGTGATGGCTTTCCATTCAACGATTTTTGAATTTCACCCTGCGATGGAGGTGGCTGTGGTCGTTTACTTCCCATTTCACTCAATCCTTCTTTTGCTTTGGTGGCGGTGGAGGAGGATTTCCCTTCGACTGACTGGCTTTAACTTGCGGTGGGCCGTTCAGCGAGGACTGTTGCGATTTACCGCTCTTGAGAAACCGTTCCTTCGGCGTCCGACTCTGCTTTGTCATCTTCCTGCCTCGCAGTTTGTAAATTGATCAAGAGATTCTCCGCATTATCAACTTCTTCCTGAGTTGCAGTAGTTTCAGTGTCGAATTTCTTGAATTCGACCATCCTAACGTCCGCGGCGGGAATCAGAATCCTCTGGATAAGGTGGAGTGCAACCCGCGTATTGTCGTCGAGCAACCACGCTGCTTCCATCATGACGAAGTGGCCGGAGTCTGGTTGATCCGGCCATTCGTATGGCCAGCCGTACAATCGACGCCCACCGTCCAGATGCAAGACGATCCATCGCTTGTCTTGGTTGAACGTGCTGAACCATTCGGAGGGGTACGAAGTGCGCTTCGTGATCCAAGGGATTCGCGAATGCAGACAATTCGTATTTGCAATCGCGGCACTCCCGACGCCCAATACAAGTGCAGCAACGAATGACAACACCAAAGCGGCGTTGTCGGTCCAAATTGTGGTAGCGCCAACGCTTTCGCCGACAGTCAAAGCGATCCATCGAATGACAATAACGCAGACATGAGTTATCCCAGTGAAGATCAATGCTTGAACGATTCGCTCGAAAGGTGAAGTTTTGGGATGTGCAGTAAGTCCATAGAAGACCCAAGCCGCAAAGAATCCGGGCAAGAGAGCGTAAACCGTTTCAATAATCTCGGACTTGGGAATATCCACAACCCCTACCCTGCATAAAGCTTGGCCCATCGAAACTTGTGCCGCCGTAGCTCACGAAGCGGAGACAGACCGTCTGGACGGTTCAACAGAGTACTCGAAACAGAAGAAACTGACGATACAAGCGTTGGGGCTCAAACGCATCGAGTCAGCATCAGTCCGTCGTTGAGATCCACCGCAGATTGCGGAATCGCGGCTGTGATCCCGCCCAACGATCTGAGCCAATCCGCCCACTTCCGCGGCGCTGCTCGTGGTATGCCCGAAATCCAAGCACATCACTGTGCTGCCACGACTTGAGCCGACTGCTTGGTTGATCCAAGGTTGCGAAGTCGTTCGGCTTCAACGTCACGGTCTGCCAGTCGCCGGCCTTGAGGTCGATCGTTGTCACGAAATCCTGCGATCGGCCGCGATAGCTGCGGAAGAAATTCTCGCTCAGTACGACGACCAACTGATTGGATTGCTCGACGTTCACATCGAATGCCAAGCGATCACCATCGCGACCTCGCCATTTCGGGTCGGTGATCTTGCGAGTCCAGAACTGCCAGTGATGCGGGTTGTCGGCGGAAAGACGATACCAGTCGCGCCACGTCGAAATACTGTCGATCAACATCTCCGGTTTGTCCGTGGCCGTGACCTTTTCAAGTTGCAGAGTTTCGGGTGTCGCGGTGTGCAGTTGCGAACTCAACGCCACGGTGGAGGTCGGGGCGGCGAACTGCACCGGCACAGGCTTATCGAGGCGATAAGAGACATTGGCAAACGCGAATAGCGGCTGGTCCGTCGACAGGATCGGCAACCGGGCCGACCACGTGCCACGCTCGGAAACGGATTCCGTGGAACGCCAGAATCGTGCCTGCGGATGCGGATCGACGGAATACAGGATGCGAACGTCTTCAATGGGCATCGACGAGTCCGGTCGGACTTCCAACCGTGGAATGCCGTCGGCCGCGTCGAGCTTCAGCTTCGAGACGGGAGTCGTCGGCAACCGGAAGGATCGCTTGAGGTGTTGATCAATCCACAGCGTCCGCGACACGGCGAATTCGGGCGTGAAACGATGGTTGAGGTGTGGAGCAATCGCATACCGCACTTCGCCCGGGATCAGAGCCCCCGTGCGATACGTGTCATCCATGATGCCGTGAAAGTCATTCGTCGCGCTCAGCCACAGCAACGGAGCCGTGATGTGCGGTGCGTAGGATTGGAAGCCAAGCGTGGCTCGAAACAGGTTGACGTCGCCGTTCGTCGTGCTTCGGCGTTGCTGCGGCAATAGCTTCCATGGGACGGTCCGGAACCCCTGGCCGCCGACGGATGGAGCGGCCACTTTCACGCGGTCATCCGTGCCGGCGACGTACACGGTCAGATTGCCACCCATCGAGTGCCCATAAACACCAAGCCGCATCGCATCGACTTCGGACTGCTGTTCCAGAAACGTCAGTCCGCGACGGGCTCCGATTGTCAGCAAGTACCAGTTGTTGTTTCGAGGTGACTCGAACGCGTCGAGGTACTTGTCACCGGGTTTGAGATTGAAATAGCCGGGCACGTTTTGCTGTGTCGGATCGACCGCGCCCCAATCGGTGTTTGGATCACCGGATTTGGCATCTTCCATCTCGCGACCACCCCAGTTGATCGACAGGCACGCGTAGCCACGCTTGGCGTAATACTCCACCTCATGCCGAGACGCGCGTTGGCCGCCGCCGTGCAAGTGAATCAATCCCGGCAACTTCGCGGCGGCTTTCGGAAAGGCATAGAACGCCGCCATCCGAGCAGGACGGCCTTTGAATTCGCCGATGTGAAACGTGACATACCGAAATGTGATGCCGTCCTTGTCCCACGCGCGCACAGTCTTGGCGACCAACGGATCTCGACGCGGATCGAAACCGGACCACAGTGCCATGACCGTTTGCGGCGCGACCGGCTTCGCCGACTTTGGATGAGACGTTGGCTCGACTTGCAGCAAATCAGCGCTGATCAAGATCGACGGCGCGACCGTCGAGACCCACACAACGCAGATGACGCGAATGATTGACATAACTACGCGATCACATCCCAAATCGGATTGCCGTAGTCGATTTCCAGACGCTTGTGTTCCGGAAGCTCGAGACGACGTGGGTCGAGCCCCAGCTGATGCATCAACGTGGCATGCACGTCGGTGACATAGTGCGGATGCTCTTCCGCATGGAAACCGATCTCGTCCGTGGCCCCGTGAACAACGCCGCCCTTGAGGCCGCCGCCGGCCATAAAGATTGAAAACCCGTACGGATGGTGGTCGCGACCGTTTCCACTTTGCGAGCCCGGCGTGCGACCAAATTCCGTTGCGAAAACTACGATGGTCTCTTCCAAGAGTCCTCGTCGCTTGAGATCCTTGATCAGTCCGGCGATGGGACGATCCACTTGCCCCGTGAGATTTGCGTGGTTGGTCTTGAGATTCGAATGCGCGTCCCAGGCACCAGCCGCCCCGGCTCCGTGCATGATCTGGACAAATCGCACGCCGCGTTCCACAAATCGGCGAGCTGCCAACAACTGCGTTCCAAACGGACGAGTCTTCGCATCATCGAGCCCGTAGAGATTCTGCGTTTCTTGCGTCTCCGGCTTGAAATCAATGACTTCCGGAACGGCGGTCTGCATCCGAAACGCCAGATCATAAGACTTGATGCGAGCCCGCAGTTTTTCGTCGCGAGGAAATCTTTCTTGAGCGAGCCGGTTCAAGCGGTCGATCAGCCCGAATTCAATGCGTTGTTCTTCCGCGGACAGATCCAGTTCCGGCCGCGCATAGGGCAACGGGTTTTGGGGGTCGACTTTGAGCGGTACGGCGTCGTAGGCGGGGCCAAGATAGTGGCCGTCTCGGATGTCGAAATATCGAGGCCCCATAGTGATGAATTCAGGCAGGTTGTCGTTCAGCGAACCGAGCCCGTAACTCAACCACGCACCAATGGTCGGGAAGCGACCGTCGAGCATGTGTCGCCCCGAGTGAAACTGGATCTGAGCACCGTGATTGTCGTCGGTCGTCCACATGGACCGAATGATCGACAAGTCATCCACGCAACTGCCGATGTGCGGAAACCAATCACTGACGGGAATGCCGCTTTCGCCATATTGCTTGAACTTGATCTGGTTCGGGTACAACGTGTTTCGCTGTTGTCCGTTGGCATCGTTCACGACAACCACTCGGACTTTCTTCAGTTTTTCGGGATCCTGCACGGACTTGAAGGGTGAGTTGTTGATGGACTTGCCGGCGTATTGATCGAGTGCCGGTTTGGGGTCGAAGCTCTCCATGTGGCTGACGCCGCCGCGCATGAATAGCCAGATTACGCTCTTTGCTTTCGGCGTGAAGTGTGGGTCGCCGGTGGGAGGCAGCCAGGTAGGCGTGCTGTCGGCTTGGGCCACCGAGCCGATCGCGGCGGCGGAAGCGCTCACGCTCAGTTGCTTCAGGAAATCGCGCCGGTGTTGGATCGAGTCCTTCAACATGTCAGCCCCTTTGCTCGGCCGCTTGTTGCAGCCCCTTGTGTCGAGACGCTTCCCGCTCAAGTCAGTCTCTCAAGCATGGGCTCGTGGATCAACGGCGTGTCTCCTTCCTCATGCGAAAGACGATCGCCCCCGCGTCTACTCGGCGTTGCGAATTGAAGACGCTCGCCACGAATTACGTGCGCTTTGGGCCGCATGAATTGACGAGTCTCGACCCTGATGTCGCGAGCGGTTGGCAACTTGTCAATCCTTCGAAACATGCAATCGCCTGAAGTGCCCGGTTTTGTCGTCGGTTCGGTTCTTGCTCCGGATTCTGTGTCTCTCGAATCCCGGAGCACTCGCCCATGCGTCAGTTCAACCACCGTTTCGTATGCGCGGCTATTGTCGCCGTCCTCTCACCGACGCAGGCCAACGCTTGGCAGCACGTCGAGTCGTACATGAAGACTCGCAGTCGAGTCATCGGGGTGCAACCGTCACCGTTGTCCGCATACCCGGAACTTATGCGGCGACACTTTCCGCGGGGAATGCCGGTTCGCGAGTCCGGTGTAGTGCTGGATTTGCTCCGAGCCAAACAGTCGCAGCAACTCCTGGGACGACCAACGTACTTCGGTTTCGGAGCGGGCTTCCGTGTCTCTCCAAACAGCCAACTACCGCACCGAGCGCTTCCGGTCGCGTTGCAGCGAAATCAAATTGGTTCGATCGACGACCTGGTTGTTCGCGTGATTCCAGCCAACATCGGCAACGGCGTCGACGTGAATGCACTCGCACTGTCGATCCATGGTGTTGACGCACACGAGCATGTCGTTCCCTTGCGCGGAACCGTGCAAGCCACGTTGTACGGACTTGAGGATCGTCACGATCGCGATCATTCAATTCGAGATCCGCAGGCCATGGCACTTCCCGCCAACGCGCGAGTTCGACGCATGGCAATATGGGTGCGATCGATTTCAACTCACGGAAATGGATGGGAGACAAAGTTGGAGTTGCCGCGGTCCAGACCCGACGTGAACCCGTATTGGAGCACGCACGGACTGCTCCGCGTGCGAGTCATCGTGCCGGGGGTAGGAATCTTCGAAAAGAATCGGCCAGTCGAAATCGGGACGACGCTGGACCCGAATATTAAGTAGGCCTAAGTCTACGAACGTCCCGACGATGCCGATTTCCGTTCGGGCGTGAAACGTCGCATCTCTTCGCGATAGCACTGCATCACATCCTCGCGAAGCAACAATCCGATCAGCCGCCGATCGGCACCCTTGCCTGTTTCGACGGGCAGCGTTTCGATGTCCCGTTGGCTGAAATCTCGGATAGCTTCCAACAAGTTTTCGTCCGGAGAAACGGAGAGTGTCGAGGGCACCGCAATTTCATCGGCATAAACCAGCGTCGGCGGCATGTCCGTGTCTTGCACGCGGTGAAGTTCTTCCGGGCGGATGATCCCCACCAGTCGACCGGCTTCATCCATCACCGGGAACGAATCGAATTTGGGGTTCTTCCGCGCGATCCGGTTAATGGCGGGAATGTTGTCCGTGTTCATGATCATGGGGAATTCTTCGATCATCACGTCGCGGACCATGACGTGTTCCATTTGGCTCATCTCGTGGCCGCGTGCCAAGTTCTCGCCGCGGCGGTTGAGCTTTTTGTGATAGATGCTGTCTGGATCGATGTATTTCGCAATCACGCAGGAGATCCCAGCGGCCGCCATGATCGGCAGAATGATGCGGTAATCGTTCGTCATTTCGTACACGATCAGAATCGCGCTCAGCACGCCATGCGTGGTTCCCGCCACCACGGCACCCATGCCGACGATCGCGTATTCGCCAGGATGCGCACTCCATTCCGGCACCACCAGATTGCAGATCACACCGAACGACGCACCGACCGTCGCCCCGATAAACAGCGATGGAGCGAAAATTCCGCCCGACCCGCCGCCCGCCAGCGTGATGCTCGTCATCAGCGGCTTCAGGAACGCCAGCGGAAGCAACCACCACAGTTCGGCCCACAGCTGTTCGCCGCTGAGCTGCACCGTTTTCTTAGATTCCGCGGCACCGGACGGCCTCGCGTGTTTCGATCGCGACGTCGCTGACGCGGTCGTTGCTTGAGACGTGTCGTTTTCGGAATCGGGAACGTCCCCCGGCCTGTCCGCTCGTTCCAAATGCAAGGTGTGATCCACGACGCCGTAACCCACCCCAAAGATCGGTGGCAGGGTATGGTGGCCTTGCGCTTCGTTGTGAATCGCTTCCGCCGACTGCACAGGCGGCAACGTCGGATAGAGGACACCCACGAGACCAAGCAGCCCGCCGGCGACCAAGGCTCGCAACCACCAGCGGTGGATCCACGCGGCTCCCCAATCCTCGACGGCGTACACCAACCGAGTAAATCCGACGGCGAAGAGTCCGCACGTCAGACCCAGCAGCAGGTACGTGGGCAATTGAGTGAACTCGCCGTTAAACGCGTATTCCAATTGGATAAATGCGGAATGCGTTCCGTGCTCGCCAATCTGTTGCTGCACCACATCCGCCAGAACGGCGGCAATGACGATCGGCGTCAGGCTCTCGACTGCAAAACTGCCGAGGATGATTTCGCTGGAGAAAATGACGCCGGCCAACGGCGCGTGAAAGGTGGCACTGATTCCAGCTGCGGCACCCGCAGCAACCAGGACCTTGATATTCCGCGCCGACAGGTGGAAATACTGACCGGACATGCTCCCCAGTGCCGAACCGATCTGCACGATTGGACCTTCGCGACCAATTGAGCCGCCGGTCCCGATGCACAGCCCACTCGCCAGAATCTTCACGACCGAAACGCGGGGACGAATTTTGCCGTCTCGCCGGGCCACCGCCAGAATCACTTCCGGCACGCCGTGACCTTGGGCTTCGGGAGCGAAGCGTCGAGTCACCCACGCGACCAGCAGCAAGCCGATCGCCGGGACCGTAAACAGCCCGAAACCGCGAGTCACCGCATGTTCGATGCCGAGCACCGGTTCCAGCGTCAAACTGCCAACCGTATCGATCAGCCAGGTAAACGCGACTGCTCCGTAGCCGGCCAGCAATCCCACCATACCTGCCAGCAGGATGATCCATGGACCACCTCCGCCGGGATTGCGATTCATCATCGCCGCCATGCGGTCGCGGAACGTCGGCGCGTCGCCAACGGGTCGCAGCTGAGCGTTCATGAGTTAAACCGTCGTAACATTCGTGAGGTACTCGACGGCGCGGCTGAGTTCACCGGGTTTGTCGTCACCGGTGTTGCGATCAACGGTCGTCCAGCCGGAAAAGTTGGATTCCAACAGCATAATCATGAGTTCGTCCCACACCACTTCGCCTCGACCGAGCGCCACTTCTTGTGGGGTGCCGTCAAATCCACGCACGGCATCGCGGGCTCGGAAGTGGACGACAAGCGGATGCAACATGCGGAACGATTCGAGCGGCGAATGACCGCCGATCACGAACGACGCGGGATCGAAG
>JAQBZS010000209.1 GCA_027622115.1 Planctomycetota bacterium
CTGAATTCTGGCGAATCCAGCTACGGTAACTCGCATGCCAAATGCCGGTTTAATTTCAGCGCCGCCCCTTACCAACGCACGAAACATGCATCAAAGGAACCAAGAATGAATTCATCAGACGAAGAACTTCCGCTGATCGACTCCAAAGACTTGGTCGAGGTCTATCGCACGACGGACCGCTCGACTGCCGACATCATCGCGGCGGCGCTCCGAGCCGAAGGCATCCCGTGCCAAATTGATGGCGACCATCAAGCCTTTTCCGGCGTGCTCAACGTGAAACTTTATGTGGCCGGCAAACACACGGATCACGCCGTGAAATTCATCGAGTCGCATGATGCGGCGGATTGAGCGGCCTCGAAGTTGATCGAGTTCATGTTTTCCCGCGCGGATTTCATCATGGTCTTTCGAAGCGTCAGTCCCGACGTGGGGACTTTACGGACGCCGATTCGATGATGTATCACTGCGATCGATGCCTTGCCGCTGCTCTTCGTTTGTGGGACACGGCTTCGGCGTTACAAAACTGCAAGCGGGGTGACTCGCGTTTTCAAAATCGAAAAGGACACGGCTTCGATGCAAAAGTGGTTGATTGTCTTGATGTTCGTCGGTGGTGCGGCGTTGTCTTGGGGACTCTATGTGCCGACCGTGCATAAGGCCGCCATGCAATTGAGCAGCAGCTTGCGGGCCTTCATGTTCGTCGGCGTGGCGTATTTTCTCGTCGCCGTCCTGGTTCCCGCCGCCATGATTTTTCTCTTCGACTCCGACCCCACCGCAAAAGCGAACCCCAACTTCAAAACGATCCCCGTATTGCTGGGGCTCGCTGCCGGTTTTGCCGGCGCGGCCGGGGCTCTGTGCGTGATTTTCGCCGCCACGAAAGCTGGCCCCGGTTCGGCGATTTTCGTCGCTCCACTTGTGTTCGCGGGGGCGCCGATCATCAACACCATCGTCACCATCACCTATTTCCACCCGGTGAAGACGATGCCGGACTGGAGATTCTTTTTGGGGCTCGGCATGGCTGCCGCTGGTGCCGCGATGGTGATGTTGTTTAAGCCGGTCGACGACAAGCCGCACGCCATCGTCTCGCCCCCTGCCGCCATGCAGTCGATTGTTGCAGGAGCCGATTCATCGTCGGTCTCGGAAAGTTGACGGTCGTTATGCACACGGCGGAATTCTCCGCGCATTGCGAGTTGGACTGTGGCGTTGAAACCCTGTTCCAATTCCTGACGCGGCCTCGGAACGGTCCGAAATACTCGCCGCCCGACACCAAGTTGAAGATTCTGGATGGACCGGAACAACTTCAACTCGGCAGTCGCGTGAAGTTCCGCTTGCGTGGTTTTGGTCAGCGGTTGCAATTGGAAAACGAAGTGGTCGAATTCGACGAGCCAACGTCGTTCGCCGAGGAGCAGACATCCGGCCCCATGACGTATTGGCGGCATTGCCGGACGCTGAAACAAATTTCCGAGTCCAAGACCTTGTTGACGGACGAAGTGTACTTCACGCCACCGAAGGGCTTGGTTGGATTCGTGATGACGGAATCTCGGATTCGCAAGCAGTTGGAACGCGGATTCGCCCATCAGCACGCCGTCTTGCATCAACTGTTGGAGCCGGCTTGATGAGTCCGCCACGCAGGCCCGCGAAACGACCGGCTCGCAGAACGGAATCATCAAGTTCCGACGCGGGCACGGTGATCGGCGTCATTATTGTGGTAGTGCTCGCTGGTGGGTTATTGGCGCTCGGCGGCATGGTGCTGGGTCCAGGAGTGTTGGCGGTCGTCGGATTGATTGCCTTCTTCGCGGCCTTCATTGGATTTCATTATCTCATTTGGGGCCGCTGGCTTTCTCGACGAATGGATGAGGAATCGTCGGACGAGGAATAAGCGGCTTCGGTTTGTTTGTTCGCAGAATCAACGTCCCGTTTCGCTGGAAAAGCAACGCTTCTGCCATGCGAAGCGATCCCTTGGAAGCGCCTTCGGCGAGGTTGGCTACTTAGAACGCGTGCAAGAACTTCGTCCGTAGCCACGCCAGAGCGTGGGACCGGCTCTGCATTCAAAAGCCCACGCTCTGGCGAGCGTGGCTACAAAACGGGAAGTTGTTACTGCACGCGTCCTTAGTTTCGTAGCGGACAAACTTAAATTAAGTTGAAGGGCGAGGCGAGCAACCGCGGTCCCGATCTCGCTCGGCTATTTCAGCAGCGTGCGAGCGATCTGGATTGATGCGGGGCCCAGGATCACGATGAACATGGCGGGGAAGATCAACAGCACCGTCGGAAACAAGATCTTGACGCCCGCCTTGTGGGCCATTTCTTCCGCTCGTTGAGTTCGCTGTTCTCGCAAGGCTTCGGCGTGCGTTCGCAGCGTCTTGGCCATGCTGCCGCCGAGTCGTTCCGCTTCGATCACCACGGCCGCCAGTCGTCGAATCTCGTCCAAACCGGATCGCAAGCCGAACTCCATCAGACTCTCGCCCGGACCCATGCCCATCTGAATCCGCCGCTCGACGATCAAAATTTCTCGGGCCAGGATCGGATGAACATTGCCCAGCACATTTCCGACTCGTTGCACGGCACCCGACAAACTCAGACCGCCTTCCAGCGAAATCACCATCAGGTCCATGCAATCCGGTAAGCCTCGACGAAACGCGGTTTGGCGATTCTTCGCTTGCGAATCCAGCCAGAACCCAGGGACGACGTTGCCCAACATCGCACCCATCAAGCCGATCGTCATGGCATAGGTCTGATACGCGGGCAATAGAAACTTACCAACCGGCAGGTAGCTCGGTTGAGCCGGCGCGAACAGGCAACACACGCCGCCGATCACCAGCGGAGTGAAGGTGAGCATCAGCTTGACGCCCATGAACATGGCTAACGACTTGGGGTGATACAGCCCAGCCTGCAACAAGCGAGCCTTCAATGCGGACTGCTCTTTCGCATTCGTCGGAGCAACCGCCGCACCCATCTTTTGCGTGAATTCCGAAAAGCTCATCTGCGGCGTGATGGTGCTGGGATCGTGGACGTTGACCTTTTCACCCAGACGATCCAGTCGCCGAGCGATCATCGTCTGCTGACCGGACAGCAGCGTCGCGGCCACCAGCCACGCTCCGGCGGAGGCGGTAAAAATGAGCAGCGTGGTGATCCAATCAGCGGACATCGGCTCGCCCTACATTCAATAGAGAACAATCTCGCCCATCAAAAATCAAAGTTCACGATCTTGCGAATCCACAGCCAGCCGAGCCCTTCGCAGGTCAGGGCACCGATGAGGAGCGCTCCGTGATTCCAATGGACCAGTTCCTGCGCGTAGTCGTAATTCAGGGCCAGCATGATCAGGAACATGGCCGGCGCCAGAGCCAGCAATACGACCGCCTGCATGCGACCTTCCGCGGTGAGCGTCTTGATCTTGCCCAGGATTCGAAATCGGCCGCGAACCAAGTGATTCAAACGGTCCAGCATTTCGCCGAGGTTTCCGCCGGTCTGCTCCTGAACCGTGACTGCTTCCACGAGGATTTTGATTTCGACCAAGCCCGTTCGCCGACCCAACTCGCGCAACGCCGTTTGCGTCGGCAGGCCGAGATTCTGCATCTCGTGGGCATACGCCAATTCCATCGCAAGTGGTGCTTCGAATTCCTCGGACACGGCCTGCACCGATTGCCAAAAGGAATTGCCGGCTCGTACAGCGCGGGCCATGAGATCGAACGCATCCGGCAGTTGTGCCAGCAGCGTCATTTGGCGGCGTTTGCGGACGATCGAAACCGATGCGATCGGCGTCACGGCTCCGATGATCGTCGCGAGCACGATCACCGCATAATTCTTGGTGAGCACAAAGCCCAACATGCCGAACAGGCTGCTCGCCACACCACAACTCATCAGCAATCGCGGCACGGTGAAGTTGAGACCGGACTGTTCGATCATCAACGTCAGGCGTTCCATCAGCGAATCGTGTTGGCTGAGATCGATGGACGCGTTGGTCAGCCGCTTCAAGTCATTGAACAGCGAGGACTTTTCCGCCTGCTTGCGGACCTTGCCTCGAAATTCTTCGTCGATCCGCTGATGGACTCGCAATTTGTCTCGCAGAAAGAGTTCCGCGAACAGCGACACGCCGATCAACACCGCTCCCGCGATCGCAACAAACAAGCCGATAGTTGTGAGCAGGGGCATGGGATTTTCGATTTTTGATTGGTGAAATCTGAGATCTGAGATTTGATTGAAGGTCTTTCGCACTTCGAAAATCAAAAATCAAAAATCGTCAATTCTTTATCACGCGGCGTTCGAACATTTGGTTGGGCAGGTTGATGCCCATTTCAGACAAGCGAGCGAGTGCTTTGGGGCGAATTCCCGTGCATTCGAAGTGGCCGGTCGCCCTTTCGTTTTCGTCGATGCCGGTCTGCTTGAAGACGAAGAGATCGTGCATGCTGATCGTGTCGCCTTCCATGCCGGTGATCTCCGAAATCTTCATGACTCGCCGAGCACCGCCGCGCAGTCGCGAAGTTTGCACGACGATGTTCACGGCCGACACGATCTGTTGCCGGATGATCCAAATCGGCATTTCGAAGTTGGCCATGCCCACCATCATCTCCAAACGCGACAACGCTTCCCGGCAGTTGTTGGCGTGGATCGTCGTCAGACTGCCCTCGTGGCCGGTGTTCATGGCCTGCAACATGTCGAGCGCCTCGCCGGAGCGACACTCGCCGACGACGATGCGGTCTGGGCGCATACGCAGTGAGTTCTTCACCAAATCGCGAGTGTCCACCGCGCCTTGGCCTTCGATGTTGGGGGCTCGCGTTTCCAGCGACACGACGTGCTTCTGTTGGAGTCGCAGTTCGGCGGTGTCTTCGATTGTGCAGACGCGTTCGCCCTCGGGGATGTAACCCGAAAGCAGATTAAGCAGCGTGGTTTTGCCGCTGCCGGTGCCGCCGGAAACGATGAGGTTCAAGCGGCTTTTGACGCATGACGCAATGAATTCGACCATGCAGGCGGCGATCGAACCCTTGTCGATCAAGTCCTTGGCCATCAGCGGTTGGTCGGGAAATCGACGAATGGAGACCACGGTGCCGCACAACGACAGCGGCGGAATGATGGCGTTGACTCGGCTGCCGTCTTCCAGACGCGCGTCGACCATCGGCGTGCTTTCATCGACGCGGCGACCGACTTTCGCACAAATGCGTTGCACCATTTGCAGCAGGTGCTTCTCGTCGTTGAACACCACGTCCGACTCTTCCAAGCGACCGTTGCGTTCCACGAACACCGTCTTCGGGCCGTTGATCAGGATGTCGGAAATGCTCTTGTCGTTGAGCAGCGTTTCGAGCGGGCCGAGTCCAAAAGTCTCGGCGACGATGTCGTTGACCAGACGTTCTCGGACGTGGGTATTGACGAGTTCGGAGCTAGCGTTGCACAGCTCTTCCACACCGCGACGCAGTTCGGCCTTGACGGCGGGTTGGTCCATTTCGGCGAGAGCGCTGATGTCCATCGCGCGAATCAATCGCTCGTGCATTTCCTTCTTGAGACGCTGAAAGCGATTTTCGGCGTCGCGATCTCGTTGAGGCCCGAGATGTTCCTGCTTCGCGCCGTTGCGGTCGACCGGCGAATCGATCTTCGCGACCGGTACGACGTGTGCGATTTCTTCGCGGGGGGTTCTTGCCAGTAACAGTGCCATGTGTGGTCTCGTTCTTCATTAGCCGTTTTGGCGCTAGAAGCTATCTGAAAAAGGGGGCTGACCCTCTGCACTTTGTTGTTTTCCTGCTCGCATTTTCCACCACTGACCCTGTGTCAGTGGAGAAATGACTGACTGCTACTACCGAACGTCCCCTGCTCGACCACGCCTCCACCGCCCCCCCCCGCGTCGGTGGGGCGACGACTCTCGCGGCTAGCGATCAGTCGTGGGCTCCACCGACAATGGGGGCGGTGGAGGCCGGGAAACAGACGCATTCGGGTGTAGCCATCCAGTCACTCGTCCACCGACGCAGGGTCGGTGGTGCGAAAACTGGTCACCATGTCCAACCTTCGTTTGACTAACCGTGAACCGACATCGCCAGCGACGCCATGCTGACCGACGCGCGTGACGACGGTCGATCCAACACCACCGGCACGCCGCTGTTGTTGGCCATGTTGACGTATTTCGGGTCGTCGGGAATGTAGAACAGATCGTCGACGCCGAGTGCCTCGGAGGCTTTGGCGTTGCTGATTTCGCGCGGTTGGCCGAAGCGGTTCGCGACCAAGCGGATGCGATCTCGACTCAGGCCGATGTCGTCCAAATACTGCAGGATGCGGCGACAGTTTCTCAGAGCGGCGAACTCCAATCGCAGCACCAACAAAATCTCGTCGGCCAGAAACAGTGATTCCGTTTGCTCGGCGTGCGCCGGGTGATCGCAGTCCACCACGACGTACGGGAACAGGGAACGCGATTTGACGATGGCCTCCCGCATGCCTTCCGCGCTGACTTTGGCGATGTCGCGAAACTTGCCGGGCGCGGCCAGCAGATGCACGCCGCTCCGGTGCGAGCACAACATGCGTTGAAACATGGCGTCGTCCATCGATTTGATGTTTTCGCAGAATTCCGCCAGCGTGTAACCAGGCTTGAGGTCCATCAGTGCGGCGAGGTCACCGGACGTCAGGCGAAAGTCCATCAATGCCGTGCGGCCGTATTCCGTCGCCAGTGACGTCGCAATGTTGGCGGCGAGCGTGCTCGAACCGCATCCGCCACAGACCGGAACGCAGGCGATGACTCGGCCTTGTTTCTGATTGGCACCGGTCGTTTCGCGATAGCGCTGTAAGGCCGCTTTCAGTTCGGATTGAAAATCGGACTGGTCCACATAGTCATCGACACCCGCCCGCATCGCTTGCACGATGGCGCGGGCTTCGTCGGCCGGTCCGACGGCAATCACGTGACCCCATTGTTTCGGTGTGATGCCGCGCAGCAATTGCAGCGACTCATCGGGTCGAGGCGCCATCAGCAGCACGGTCAGATCCGGTTCGACCGTTTTGAGTAGGTCCGTCGCCAACAGGGGAGTCATGGCGTTCGCTGCCGGACAGTCCAATCCAAAGCGAACCAACATGTCTCGAACGTGCGCGACCAGGGAATCGTCATCTCCGACGACATAAGCACTCATATCAGTTGCCTCGATGCTGAGTTGTGAGTTGAACGGAAATCGGCATCGACGCGACGTGTTGATTGAATCCCGCACTGTTCGGAGTCGACTCGACTCGACGCAACGGCACGTAACCTTTCACGCCACCGCGAAGCGTCACGATCGGCGGCAGCATGGGCTGCGGCGTGCGAGGTGTGTCTTCCGTCTTGGCTTCCATGATCGTCGGTTGGGTGACCGTTGGCTGCGGAGCGGGCGTGGGAGCGTCGGTCTTTGGTGCAGCGGCGAAGTCGCCACCCGCCGCGACCAGTTGATCGGCCAATTCGCGACCGAGCATTTCGTTCCAAGTGATTTCGAGTCCGTCTTCGGATTCCGCTTCGTCCGAATGCGGGTTCCGCAGAGCGAGGCTCAATTTGCCGTGGTTCTGACCGAGCACCAATTTTCGAGCTTCCAGCGGCGTGGTGAGCAACGTGACCGACTGCACGCCTCGTCGATTTCGGTCGGGCTTATCCGACTTCTTGGCGGCGACATTGCGATCGATCTGCTGGTCGACGGCCAGGATTTCCAGGTTCTGCAAGAGCGTGACAGTGCTGCCGCTCACGGCGGTGCGGTCGTCGATGGTCAACATCACGTCGACTCGATCTTCCGGGCGAATCAAGCCGGCGACTCCGGACGAATCGCTCGGCGTGTGAATCGTGAAGGCTCGCCGCCCCTTGGGAATCAAGCCTCGCAAGCCGGCTTCGGTGCCTTTGGGAGCGAGATGGGCTTCGAGCACGATGCCGGGATTCACGGAAACGGATGTCGTGCGACCAATGATATCTTCCCGCTTCATGACCGATCCCACCGGGATCACGGACGCCGGCACGATCTTGGTTTGGATCATATCCGGGGTGACGTGCGTGCCTCGCGGAACGCCTTCGGACAACACGAAGACTTCGGCCATTTGCTGCGGAGTCTGACGGTTGGCCAGCCGCATCAAGAGGTTGCCTCCGAACGCCACCAGGGCCGCGAATGACAGGGCAAGGATGATTGTTCTCGGTTTCATGATGATCCTGCTTCGTGAGAGAGACTTCGTGGTTTCGGATCGGCCTCAAGTTCAAATGCGTCCCAGCATCGTTGTTGCCAGCAGCCCCATCGCTGCCGCTGCGGCGAACGGAATCAACCGCTTACGCCGATCGGGCTGCGTTGCGGTGTTCTCGACTTCAGTTTCGTCCGTTGCCTGGAATGCCTCGCCGGACCGCATGCGGGCAACTTCGATCTGTGCTCGAATGATCGACTCCAGCAGTCGCCCATTGATCAATCCGGCAACGACCACCCAAACACCCATCAGCAGGGCGCTTGCCAGGAACACTGACAAAACGTTGGCGGTTCCAATCCACGCCCCGATTCCGGCCATCAACTTCACGTCGCCGGCTCCGACTCCACCCGCCGCAAAAAACACGGCGAGTGTGGCGAATCCGCAGATCAGTCCGAGCGACGCAAACGTGAAACCCGACCAGCCGTCCATCACGACGTGATACAGCAAGCCGGTTGCCATCAGCGGAAATGTGAGCGCGTTGTAGACCTTGAACTTCCACAGGTCGGTCACCGCCGCGATCAACGTGCATGCTCCGACCGCCACCAGCGCAACGGTTGATATCTCGCGCAGTTCGAGCATGAGCGGCCCCAAGGATGTGATGATCGATGTGATTGGGAGAAGTGACTCGGCAAGCGATGCCAAGTTGAAGGGTGATCATCAATTCGTGCGGCGATGGACACGAAAAACGTTTCGAACCAAACAAGAATTCGTGAACGCGATCGTCGGCGCCTTGAATGCCGGCATGACGATGAGCAGTCAGGCACTGGATTCCGAAGCAATCCAACGCTCAAGCGGCTCGGCGATCCGTTTCGATCGGCACTGGTTCGGACACGCGTAGCGGAATCGATCGTGCATCCTGTTGGTCGAACCAGCGTCGACACGCACTCTCGAAGGCTCGGTAGATGCCGTCCAATTGGGGCGATTGCCCAACGTGTCGTTGACCCCAGGCCGCGAGCGTGACATGCACTCCGTCGTCGGCGAGTTTGGAGTATCGCAACTCCCAGTCAGTCGCGTCATCGAGCGGCGACTGGTCCAGAAGCAGGCACTCACGAGTCTCGCTGGATTCGGTAATCGTGAGCATCAAACGGTAGCCGCCCATGAGTTCGACTCGCCGCCGACACTCGGCCCAGAATTCGTTCGCGTCCGCGGGCGAGACTTCCAGCCGAGTCATCGTCAAGCGAGGCCGCAA
>JAQBZS010000210.1 GCA_027622115.1 Planctomycetota bacterium
CGTTCCTTATGAATCCAAAGTCCAATGCCCGCCAAATCTGAAAGACGTAAGCCTGACCCCGGAATGCTCATCGAATATATCGAAAATCCATCGACGCAAATAAAGTCTGAATCACTTGCGCCCATTTCAGTCGCAGTTGGGCGTCGTCCTGCTCGGATGATTCGACGAATGCCAGCGTTGCAGCCAATTCATTCGGCGACGGATGCCGACCGAGCGTGGCCAGAAATACCGTGTGCAATCGTTGGTGGTCGTCCAATTGTCGGTCGCCGAGAAACTTGTTCGCGGCAAACTGCGCCTGCTCCAACACCCACGGATTATTCATCATGAAGAGGGCCTGCGGCGCGGAATTACTAATGTCGCGGCGACCAACCACCATGCTGGGGTTTGCAAAGTCGAATACGTCGAAGATGTCCGGCAACGAATTTCGAAACACCGGCCAATAAACCGCTCGGCGATTTCCGGCGTGGGAATAGTCGTAGTCGTTCGATGTGTTGGCTCGAATCATTGAACCACCGAACTCGGACTTCAGTTGGCCGTTGATGGCCAGCATCGAATCCAGCAGGTTCTCCGCCGTGAGTCGTCGTCGGTTCATCCGCCACAACAGCCGATTCTCGGGATCAACGACGAGCCCACGTGGATTCGGCCCCGACGACAACCGATACGCCCGCGACAGCACGATCTCGCGCAACACGTTTTTGACCGACCAGTCCTGTTCCAACAAACGTGACGCGAGGTAGTCGAGCAATTCCGGATGCGACGGTGTTTGACCGGTCGTGCCGAAATTGTCCGGAGTGCGCACGAGCCCGCTGCCGAACAACCACAGCCACAGTCGGTTCGCGAGGACTCGCGACGTCAGTGGGTTGCGGCGATCCGCGATCCAATCTCCCAATTCGCGACGCCCGCTCTGTTTGGACGAGAGCGTTGGGTGCGATTCAAAATCCGCAACCTGCAAGAAACCGCGCGGTGCGAGTGGTCCGAGGTTATGCACGTTGCCGCGGATATGAATCTTGACGTCTTCGATCTTGTCTTCTTCTTGCACCGACATGCACATCGGACGCGAAGGAGCCTGTTGCGTCAGTGCCTTCAACTCTTTTTCAAGCTGTTGAAGTTCTTGTTTCCGAATCGCGTCGGACTTGTCCGAGACCTTGGCCGATGGTTTCTTGCCCGTCGGCTTCTTGGTAGTCGGTTTCGCTTTGGCCAGTTCGATCGGCAAGAACTGGACCGCGTCGATGATCACGACGTCCGTGGTGCCTGTGTTGGTCACGGTGACCGTCGGCTTGTCGGCTTGCTTGAAGCGATAGGTTCCCAATGAAATGAAACGGTCGTCGATCGGAGGACTGTTCCTTTGATTGACTGTCACCGTTTTTTCGCCGGCTTCGCTGTTCACGGTAATTGGTACGGCCGGGCTGCGATTCGTGCCGGGCGTGTATGCGAAGCGGACTTCGTATTCACCGTCGGCGGCGAGCATCGGTGCAAAGACGGCAGTGTTTTCGCCCTTGGGCTGCCCCGAGTCGTGTCGGTAGCCGGAACCCACGTAGGTTTTGGTGAATTGCGAGACATTCCAAACACCCGTAAGCCGAGCCTGCGCGTCGTCCACAACCACGCCGGGCACTTGGTCCAGCGGCAGCGGGCTTGCGGCGGACGGTTTGCCGCCTTTGACTTTGGCTTTCAGTTGCTTGATGCGGCCTTGAATTAATGCCACTTCGGTTTCGTACTTTTTGAATTCCAATTCGCGATCGGCCTCCATCGGCAGCGGCAATTCAATCCACTTGGAAACGTTGGCGTGAATCAGCGTTTTGGTATTTCGCAGGATGCCCGCAAGCGCGTAGTAGTCGCTGGTGGGAATGGGGTCGAATTTGTGGTCGTGGCAGCGAGCACAGCCAATGGTCTGAGCCAGAAAACCGCGGCCGATCGTCTCAAGTTGCTCATCGACGACGTCCATCCGCAGCTTGCCCTTGTCCTGGTCTTCCAGGTTGTTGTTTCCCATCGTTAGGAACGTGGTAGCGATCAGATTGCGTTGCCGTTCTTCAAGAGATTCCGCGGGCAGCAGATCTCCGGCGATTTGTTCTCGCACGAAGCGATCGAACGGACGGTCGGCGTTGAACGCGTCGATCACGTAATCGCGGTATCTCCATGCTTCGGGAAACACGAAGCCTCGCAACGTGATCGATTCCGCATATCGCACGACGTCCAGCCATTGCCGCCCCCAACGCTCGCCAAACCGAGGCGACGCCATCAAGCGGTCCACCAGACGTATGTAGGCGTCCGGGGCGGTGTCATTGACGAATTCGGCAATCTGATCGGGAGTCGGCGGCAGACCGGTGAGATCAAAGTACAGCCGGCGAACCAGCACTTCGCGATCGGCTACGGCGTTCTGTTGCAACTCGTGGGACGCGAGTCGCGCGAGCAAGAACGCGTCGATCGGGGAATCCGCCGTCAGCCGGGTCTGCGGGATCGGTGGCCGCTTCAGCGGTCGATAGGACCAGTGATTGCGACCGGCCTCCATGTCGATGCCGGCTGTCGTGATGACCTTGCCGATGCGGGGGTCCGGCGCGCCGAGTGCAATCCACTTTTCGAAATCGGCGACGATCGCGGCTGGTAATTTGCCTTTCGGCGGCATCTCCAGACCGTCGTACTTGAGCGAATCGAGCATCAGACTTTCGGCGGGTTTGCCGGGGATCAACACCGGACCGCTTTCACCGCCCTTCAACACACCGGCCCGACTGTCCAACAACAGTCCTCCGCGCAGCTTGTTGGCGCTCGTGGCTGTCTGCGAATGGCAGCCGTAGCAGTGCTCGATCAGCACCGGTCGGATCTTCTTTTCAAAGAATGCGATGCCGTCCGCCGACGCTGCTGTTTCGGGGGCTTGGTCGTCGGCCTGAGTCGAGCCAATCAGCAAGACGAGGAACGGGATTGCCAGGCGATAATGAGTGAGTTTCATAGTCGGTGAGGATTGTGAAAGTTGAGTGAATTCAATCGCTGGCGGGGCGATGCAAATGCGTTGTGAGCGGTTCCGGTTCTCGCAGCCGCGAAGCAGCCATACAATTCCGCCGATTCTCGCCGCACACGGATGGCGTCCAAGAATAGGATCCCCAGACAGGATATCAAAATGCTGCATGCAGTGATCATGGCCGGAGGCAGTGGAACGCGCTTTTGGCCACAAAGCCGCAAGACCCTGCCGAAACAACTGCTGCCGCTCACCGGATCGCAAACCATGATCCAGCAAACGGTCGCCCGTTGCGACGGATGGATTCCTCCCGAGCGGACGTGGATCGTGACGAATCGGACGCAAGTCGAAGAGACGCGGATTCAGATGCCGCGACTGCCTCCCGCGAATGCCTTGGTCGAGCCGTGTGGTCGCAACACGGCTCCGTGTGTCGGCTTGGCGGCGATTCACGCTTTGCATCAGGATCCCGATGCCGTCATGTTCGTCATGCCGGCCGATCACGTGATTCAGCCGATTGAAGTCTTTCAACGAGCGGCACGGCACGCGGTGTCCATCGTGTCGTCGCTGCCGGATGCCTTCGTGCTGTTTGGAATCCCGCCGACGTTTCCCGCGACCGGATATGGATACATCGAACGGGGCGAAGAACTCGCGCTTGGCGACGATTCGGTCACACCGGGCGGCTTCCACGTGCAGTCCTTTCGAGAAAAGCCAAACAACGAAGTCGCCCAGGGATACCTCGATTCAGGTAATTACTACTGGAATTGCGGCATTTTCTGCTGGCGTGCCGCCGCGATCCTTTCGGCCCTGCAACAATTCGAGCCGGAGATGCATGCGCACTTGATGCGGTTGTCCGAAGCCTTGGGGACCGAACTGTGGCAACCGACGCTGGAATCGGAATTCCCCAAAATGAAGTCGATTTCGATCGATTATGCTGTGCTGGAACGCGCGGATCATGTGGCGGTGGTCGAGGCACCGTTCGATTGGGACGACGTCGGCAGTTGGCCCGCATTGCCTCGACTCACGGGAGTCGACCGGGACGGCAATACGATTGACGGGCTGTTCAGTGGCGTCGACACGCGAGGTTGCATTATCCGGTCGACGGAAGCCGACCACCTGGTTGCCACGCTGGGAATGGAAGACTGCATCATCGTACACACGAAAGATGCCACATTGATCGCGCGCAAAGATCAAGCGGACGAGATTCGCAAGCTGGTCGCGAAGATCGAAGCCGATGGCCGCGAACGATTTCTGTAAGGCAACAACGAAATACACGAAAGCAAGGATGTTCACTGCGTAGTCCATGACTTTTCGTGTGCTACGTGTATTTCGTGGTTTCAGATTATCGGTGAGACAATGCCCAATCCGGAAGCAATTCTTGCGTGGAAGTCCCCTGCGCGATGAATCCCACGCGTCGCACCGAATTCGCGTGTGACTGAATTGACTGCGACATTCGCTCGGTAATCCGCGCGATCCCAACGGTCGGACAAGGTTTGACGATTGCGCCTTGCCAATGGATCGAAAAACGATTCGCGATTGGCACTGTCCGACAAGATTCACGGATCATCCCGCCGAAACTGAAGACGGACCATCTTGCGATGAGTGCCGCCGGTTATCGGAACCGTCGTTGAGTCTTATTGATCCGCGTATCGGACGCGGTTGAACCAGGCCAACCATTTTGGCGTCGCCAAAGTTTTCGCGGAGGATTAACTCGTGATTGGAACAAGGATGAAATCACTCACACGCTGGAGTGCCCTCTGCGTCGCAGTTGTTGTGACGCTCAATGGGAACGTGCAGGGGCAGGCGCCGGAGGTAGCGGTTCCCGATTCGCCGGCCTTTGACGCAGTCCAGCCCACGTTGCTCGACAAGATTCTGGGCACGCAGATCGCCAAGAAGAAGGCGGAATGCAAAATCGATCCGCTGTTGAAAAAGCCGTTTGCCGCGGATGCTCCCGGCGGGGTCAAGGGCATCGCGGCCAAGATTCGTGCCGATGAACTGGATGCCAAGAACCGAGTTCTGGCCGCCCAATACTTGGGAACGCTCGATTGCCAAGAGTTTACAGAAGCCCAACCGGCACTCATCGCCCTGATGCAGGAAGACCGGTTCGAAGAAGTCCGCTATCAGGCAGTGATGTCGCTGCGGATGATGCTGATGAAAGGCATGAGGGCGGACGACGAGGACTGCGACGAGTGCCCGTGCAAGGATTGCAAGAAACAGCGCAAGGAACTCGAAAAGGCCCGTGAAGAAACCGAAAAAGCCGAGAAAGAAGCCAAGAAGGCCTTCAAGCCGAAACCATGCGGCCTGTGCGGCCTGTTGAAGGCGATCCCCAAGGCTTTGGCGGCTCCACTCAAGGCTCCCAAACGCTGGATCGACAACAAGAAGAACGGCAAGCCGGAAGAACGGCGACGCGACTATTGTTTGGGTTGCTGCAACGACGAAGTGCTCGCCGCGCTGTCGGACGTGGCCTTCAAGACCGACGAGCAGGGTTGCCCGATTGAACCTTCCGCGCGAATCCGTGAAGCCGCTCGCGTCGGCTTGATGCTGTGCCCGTGTTGTCCTGGCGAATTCTGCCCGGAAGACGGCCCGATCCCGGAAAAAGGTCCGAAGACCGGTGGCGGAGCGACAGAGGCACCGAAGCAGAAGCAAACTGAAGGCACCAACAATACGGCTCCACCGCCATTGCCCACGCCGCTCAAGGAAAACTCGACGGCCGTGACGGAACCCGTCATCAATTTGGCGTCTTATGCCAGCGAAAAGCAGCCGCCGCTCAAGGCACTCAGCACGTATTGCATCGTGGGATTGAAGGAACGCCGGTTTGATCGCATTCAACCGGACATCAAGTCGACGTTCAACGGTCGCACTTACTTCTTCGCCAGCGAGGTCGCCAAGGCGAGATTCGCCGCCGCACCAGCCAATTTCGCACCTGCGTATTGCGGCATGGACCCGGTCGAATACGTGAAGAGTGGCAAGATCGTGGAAGGAACGTTCCTTCGCGAATTCAACGGTCGGTTCTATCTCTTCTCGACCAAGGACCACTGGACCGAATTTCAAAAGCGAGCCAGCGACTTGGCGGTTCCCGCGAAGTAACGCCCCAATACTGACTCGTTCTTGGTCCAAATCACAAAGGCCGCGACTTAATTGTCGCGGCCTTTTTCATTTCGTTCGCGTCGAAAGGTGACTCGTTTAACCCGTAGCCGAAGGCGCAGGCGTTGCTTGCGAAGATGCGTGCGCGTTCGAGATCGAGGAATCCGCGAAAATCCGGAAAATATTGTACGGATTCCGATGCGAACTCCCACTATTGATCGGAGCCGGTTCCTGCCGGCTGCTGGTTTGAATCGCGTGATTGACCGATCAGACCGATCCTGATATTCGGCGCAATTCCCACAATTCGGAGAGATCATCATGCGACTGACGCTTCGAACTCTGCTCGCCTATCTGGATGACATCCTCGAACCGGCTCAAGCGAAGGAGATCGGCCAGAAAATTGCCGAGAGCGCGTATGCCAGTGAATTGGTCAAACGCACGAAAGAAGTCATGCGTCGCAGGCGGCTGACGGCTCCCGATGTCGATGGCCCAGGGGCCGGCGTGGATGCCAACACCATCGGCGAATATCTCGACAACACGCTGCCGCCCGAAAGCGTGGCCGACATTGAAAAGATATGCCTCGATTCGGACGTGCATTTGGCGGAAGTCGCGGCCTGTCATCAGATTCTGACGCTCGTGTTGGGCGAGCCGATCGAGATTCAACCCAATAGTCGCGAACGGATGTATGCGCTGGGTCCGGTGCCGGAGGGCAGCCGAGTCGCCGCCGGATCCAGTTTGTTCAAGAAAGTGAAACACCCAGTCGTTTCAAACCAAAACACCGCCCGCCAACGCACCAAGCCGCGTGGCACCGACCCCAACGAATTCACCAATTCGCTGCCGGATTATTTGAAGCCGAACCCGTTTTGGAAGCGGACCTTGCCGTTGATTCTGATCACTCTGGTCGTCGGTGTGTGGGTGGGACTGATCGTTGCCGATCCCACGTTCTTCCCGGCGGATGGCCAAGCGGTGAATCCCGAAAATCCGGAATCGAAGACCGCCGCACCGGAGTCGAAGACCACGACACCCGAAACCGCCAAGGTCGACGCCAAATCTCAGCCGGTGATCGTGGCCGTCAACGAAGGGCCGCCGAAACAAATCGAACCGAAAGTGGATCCCGGTCCCGGTGCGTCGACTCCCGACCCCACCGGCATTGACCCCGTGCCTCCGCCGGACGCCAATGCAAAGTCGCCCGAGCCCAAAACAGTGACACCGTCCGTGGAGCCCACGTCTCCGACGACTCTGCCACTGGGGCCGGAAACTAAAGTTCCCCCCATCGCACCGATCGCTCCTGTCACGACGGTCAATCTTCAAGCCAACCCGCTGAGCTACAAGTCCACCACGGGAGTCGTCGTCCGCCAAGACGCCAACGGTCAACGTTGGTCCATGTTGGCTCGACGTTCGCTCGTGTTCGTGAACGAACCGATCGTCGTGCCCGAGCCCTTTGATGGAGAGTTCGGACGGACCGAAGCTGCGGTGCGGATGCGTATTCTCAGCGGCAGTCGGTTTCATTCGGTCGGACTGGATGCGATGTCGCAACTCGGGATTCACCTGGACCAGGGACGTGTCTTGTTGAGCGCCGTCGAACCGGCATCCGGCGAGTATTCACCGGCGGTCGTGAAGTGTGTGATTGGTCAGGACGAGTGGTACATCGAGCTGTCTTCCAAGGACTCGGTATGCGGCATCCAGGTGTTGCCGCGCTTGCCGGAACAAATCGGCGAGGCATTCGGCGCTGATTCCTACGCCGGTCGAGTGCTGGTGCAGGCGGGATCGGTGCGAGTCACCATGGTCAACATGCAACCGGTCGAGATTCTCGCTAACCAGCAGTTCGTGCTGAGGTTGCCGCACATGGCTGCGGTTGCGGTACGGCTGACGGAGCCGCCACTGATGCCGTTGTGGCTCACTCCGGGTGCTGGCACGGAAACCTCCACGCAACGTCGCTACGCGGCATTGTTTGAAAAGGAATTCGATCCTGCGGAATCCGTCGAGTTCAGCATCGCCCCGCTCATCGATGACGCTCGACCTCGAATTGCGGAGATGGCCGTCAAGTGTCTGGCGTTGACCGAAAACATTCCGGCACTCGTGCAGGCGCTGGCCTCCGAGCACGAAGAGTCGCGGGCGGCGGCGATTCAGGGTCTCAGTTCCTGGTTGCCCCGCAACGAACAACACAGCCAACAACTCACGGCGGCCATGCAACTGCGATATCGCCGCGAAGAAGCGGAGATCATCCATCGCCTGTTGTGGGGCTTCAGCACAAATGATCTGCAAAAGCAGGTGATGTCCACGCAACTCGTGGATTGGCTCGAGAATTCAGAAGTGGCGATTCGCGAATTGGCTTTCTATCACATCAACCAGTTGACCGGCCGCGACATGGGATACCGGCCACTTTCTCCAGCCGTGCAACGCAGCCCATCCGTGGGTCGCTGGCGAGACCATATCGACAGTAACGGTGCGCTCATTCCCGCGGATGCGCCAGCGACGACCACAAATCGGTATTTCTGATCTGATCGTTGACGGGACCGACCGAAAACTCGATTGGACTTCTCGCGAAACGGCCATTCTGCTAACGGTTCGCACCCCTAAGACCTTCGCGGTGAATTCGGGCAGTCAAAAAAGCGTCGGACTGCTCGCACTTCATCACGCGTGACCGGTCACCTAGTACAGCGATTAGGCACGACGCCGTTCAATTCAGGGAATGGACTCCCATGCAGAATTCGATTTGGAAACTCACAGCGTTGGCAGGCGTGATTGGTATTGGCTGTCTCGCGGTGCTCGTCGTGCAGCAGGGTTTGCACGACGATCAAGTTCAGTTGAGTATTCCTGGGAAACCCAAGCCATCGCCGGCGGGGCAAGTCGCGATCGACACTCCGGATTCTCCGCCTGCCCAGGTCGAACCGGCGATCGGCGGACTCCCGAAACCGGTGGAATCGCTTGGTCCGCAACCGGAGGGCAACGCTTCGCAATGGCCCGGTCACGTCGCGCAAAACGTCGTGCAGACGTCCGGCATTAACTTCAATCAGTCGCCCGAACCGAGCGATCCAAAGCCAACTGGTGTGGAGCCCGGACTGATCCACGCACCCACGGCCAAACCGTTGCCGCTCGACACGCCGTTGCCCACGACACAACCGGTGACGTTGGTCGGTGGAATTCAGCCGAGTGCCGATCCGGACAACCCCTTCGGTGGAATTGCACCGCTACCATCCACCGCAAAACCCGAAGCCGGTCCGTCGCCGAACACGAACCCGTTCAACTTGACGGAAACGCCGGTCCGGACAGTC
>JAQBZS010000211.1 GCA_027622115.1 Planctomycetota bacterium
CGACCATCACATTTTTGATCGCCACGGACTCGCTGCCGTCATTCGTGGTGACGCTCAATGACTGCCCTTTGGCCGACGCTGTCAGTTCATCGAGCCGGACCATCCATTTGCCGTCTTTAGCAACGGTCGCGGACTTTTCCTGGCTGGCGAATTTCACCACGACGGTCCGACCCGGTTCGCCCCGTCCCCAAACGGGAACTGCCTGCCCACGCTGCAGAACCGCATTGTCGGTCAACACGCTCGCCAGTTTCAGGGGCTCGGCGGCGGTTGTCGTCAAAGGAGCCAGTACGGCAGTCAGAACCACGAGCAGCAGTTTCATTTTCATGGCAATTCCGAGTTGGTGAGTTGGGGAACGGAAAGACGATAGGCCAGCAACGTCGCAAAAACGCCGCCGCCGAGTTTCCCCAGCATTTCGGCCGGAATCAGGTTCGGCTGAAAGTTGGCCGTGAACGACAAATGGTCGCCAAACAGAAATGCGGCACAGACGGCGAAGGCGATGTTGAAAACCTTGTCCTGCGGCCGCATCTCGCGGATCAGTCGAAACATGGCCAGGATATTTGCCGTCGAGGCGAGAATGCCCGCGGATCCCGGGCCTTCCAGTCCCGCGAATTCACCGAGCCGATTTACCGGTTTCGCCAAGTAAATGCGAATCAGATAGACCATCGGAAACGCGCCGGCGAGCATGATCCCGATATAACCCGCGACCTCAAGTGCTCGGAAGCGATCGTTGTCGTCCGCGATGATCGGATCGAATTCCCAGCCCACCGTGGCGGAAAACACTTGCGTGAAATACTCAATGATGCACGCCGCCAGCACGAGCTTGATCGCGGCATCCAGCACGCGACCGAACACCATGAATCCGCCGATCATCGCTCGGGGGAAAAAACGCAGCCCAAGCGCGATCAGTCCCACGAACACAACCAGCGGGATCAGATTCATTGCGATCGTGTCGAAGCCCAACTGCAATGGAACGGTGGATGGACCTTTGGTTTGCGGCACGGCTCGCACCATGGGATCGGTCAGCGCGATCACCGTCGAAGAAATCAGCACGCCGACGGGAACGGACAAGATTCCCGACAGGACTCCCAGTGCCAGATATTGATGATCTTTCTTGTCGAGCAGAGCGAGGCCGACGGGAATCGAAAACACGATCGTTGCTCCGGCCATGTAGCCCACCATCATGGCCATGATCCAACTTTCACGAGACGCAGCCAGTTGGTCGGCAAGTTGATAGCCGCCCATGTCGACGGCGATCAATGCAGTGGCCGCAATGGCGGGGTCGGCTCCCACGTAGCTCAACGCCGGGCCAAACGCGTATTCGACAAACCGCGACAGCAACGGAATCGACGCCATGATCCCGGCGACGGGAATGAAGATGTGGCCGATCGAGTGCAAGCCTTCCAGAAACTCCTTGCCCAATCCGTCATCGGGATTGCGAATCGAAGCGACGGCACCGATCGCGGCGCAGAGCATGATCAACGCAATCACGGCACTCCCGACAACACTCATGCGTCATCGTCCTCGTCGCTCGCGTCCTCGGAAACGGCGTGCTTCACGAGCGTGACTTCATTGCCGACATCGTTGTATTGCACTTCATCCATCATCGACCGCATCAACACGATGCCTCGTCCCGTGGGTTGCTGCATGTCGAACTGGTCGGCGGCATTCTCGAAGCTGGCCACATCGAAACCGTGGCCGTCGTCGCGAATCACAAATCGAGCCGCCTTGCGGGATAGGTCCATCGAGACGTGCAGCTTGCGTTCGTTGAACTCCGGTTCGAATCGTCGGCGTTCGGCCACTTCGAGAAAGGCTTCGCGATCGACACCGGCCACTTCCGTGCGAACTTCCAGATTTCCGTGCAGATACGCATTCATCAACGCTTCGTCCAACGCAATCCCGGCTCGGATCCGTTCGACTTCATCACCCAAGGGCAAACATCGCAGAGCCTGTTTCAGATGGTGCGACACGGATTGCAACGTGGACAGGTCGTTTGGGAATTCGAATTCGCAGTTGTCCCGCACCAAATGATGCATGACGCGCGGTTGCACCATGTCGTCGGACGACGCCAACAAGACCCGCATGACGGTGTCGGCGAGATCGCGGGCGATGTGTTGTTTGGGAACGTAGCTTGCAGCGCCGCTGGCCAAGGCGGTGGCGGCAATTTCCTCACTGCCGACGGACGTGATCAGAATCACCGGAATCCACGGGTATTCGTCCTTGATCGTCCGCACAAGTTGCAACCCGTCGAGTTGCGGCATTTGCAAGTCGGTGATGACGACGTCCGGCAAGCAATCCGGGATGACGTCCAAGGCCGCTTGGCCGTCATTCGCGGTCACGACGGTAAACGAGTCTTCGTGACGGAGGATTCCTTGAACCAACTGCCGGTCAACGGCTGAGTCATCAACAACTAGAACAGTCGCCATGGTGCCGCCTTGGGTGAGAAAAAAGTTGGACGTGCAGGCCACACCGACAGGATATCGGGGTGCGATGCAACTCTGCAAATTGTTGTTTTCGTGCGCTCATTTGTAGCCACCGTCGCCAGACCGTGGTTTCGCTGCACGGCTCCACCGCCTGCCCACGCGCGCAAAAGAAAACTCGTTCCCAGGCGGACGCTTGGGAACGAGTCACAATACCCCACAATTTCGCGTGGCGAATTAGTTCTTGTAGATCTTGTGTCGCGGCCGATCGGAGAGGATTTGCTCCTTGCCCCAGTTCGTAACCGCGCGGAAGGCCTCGCTTTGAATAAATTCCGTGAAAGCCGCCTCATCCGACCACTCGCTCGTGATCAGATACGATGCACCGTCGCTGACGTCTTTCCAGAGCGACGAGGTCGTATGACCTTCCGCAGCGTTCAACGCTTCAATGACGCCGGCAAACTTGCTTTCAAAATCTTCCTGCTTACCTTCGATGACGTGGTAGTTCATCCCGACCGTAATCATGCGTGTCTCTTCTTTTGGCTGTGAATTCGATTGTCACGAGCCTGCCATCCTATCACGTTCTCGAGTTTCCGAAACCGATCGTCGCAGTCGAGGCTTCGAACGGGAGCGGGACTCGCCGTCGTTTCGTTCGACCGAAGCATCGCGAATTATCGAAGGGCTCACCGCAGCATGCAGTTCCAGCACCCCGTGTAATTCGGTAGCATGAGGCCGGTTCCGATTGCGGTGTTTGCGAAACCCTAAACGCGGAAACAGCAATGCTCACAATTCCTGGCGGTCGGCAATTTCGGATGTGTGATGGGTTTTCTCGCCGGTCATTCCTGCAAGTCGGCGGGCTGGCGATGGGTGGGCTTTCGCTGCCGCAGTTGTTGCAAGCGGAATCGCAACAAGGCCGGAAGTCGCACAAGGCCGTGATTATGATCTTCCTGTCGGGCGGCCCGCCGCATCAAGACATGGTGGATCTCAAGCCCGCGGCACCCGCCGAATATCGCGGGGAATTCAAGCCCATCCACACCAATGTGCCCGGCATCGAAATCTGCGAACACCTGCCGCTGCTCGCGCAACGCATGGACCGCATGGTGACGATTCGCTCGCTGGTGGGATCGGAAGGACGGCACGCGGCATTTCAATGCAACACCGGGCACGCGGTTCGACAACAGCCGCCCGGCGGTTGGCCCGCATTTGGTGCCGCCGTTTCAAAGCTGCAAGGGCCGGTCAATCGAGACACGCCCGCATTCGTCAACCTCAGCCCGAAGATGAAGTCCCGCACGTGGGCCGATCCCGGACAGGCCGGTTTTGCCGGGATGGCTCACGCCCCGTTTGCTCCGAACGCGTCCGGTAGTTCGGGACTGACCCTGCAAGGACTGACGCTGGAAAGCCTGCGAAGTCGGCGAGAACTCGCCCATCAACTGGATGGCCTCAAGCGTTTGATCGATCAGAACGACGTACTCGACGGCATGAATACGTATTACCAACAGGCCTTCGACATCCTCACGTCCGGAAAGCTCGCGGAAGCCCTCGACGTGGAACGAGCCGATCCGAAACTTCGTCGGCGTTATGGACTCGGTTCCAGCGAACCGGCCGGGTATGGCGACGCCGGTCCGCTGCTGAACGACTACTTGCTGGTGGCTCGACGCTTGGTGGAAGCCGGAGCCCGCGTGGTTTCGTTGGCGTATGGCCGTTGGGATTGGCACGGTCGACCGCACGGCACGAACTTCGAAAACGCGCGAGACCACTTGCCGGTACTCGATCAAGGTGTCGCGGCGTTGCTGGACGACTTGCGGGACCGCGGCTTGGATCAAGACGTCTCGGTGATCGTGTGGGGTGAATTTGGTCGCACGCCGAAGATCAACCCCAAGGGCGGTCGAGACCACTGGCCGCGCGTCGCCTGCGCATTGATGTCCGGCGGCGGCATGCGGACGGGTCAGGTGATCGGTGCCACCAATGCGCTCGCGGAATATGCAGTCGCGCGACCGGTGCATTTCGAAGAAGTTTTCGCCACGTTGTATCACAACATGGGCATCAATACGGAACACGTGACCTTGCCGGATCTCGGTGGTCGGCCGACGTATTTGGTCGATCACGGCAAGTATCCGCCGTTGCCGGAAGTCGTGTGACGCATGGAACCGCTGCTCGAACTTCGCCACAACAACGCTGTGTATGCGGTTGCGTTTTCCGACGACGGCAAGCGATTGGCGTCGGCCAGCCTGGACAACACGGTCAAGGTCTGGAGCCTGCCGCAGGGTGAGCACGAACTCACGCTGAAAGGTCACGGTGACGGCGTCTGCAGCGTCGCGTTCGCTCCCGATGGCGACCACATCTTTACCCTGAGTCTTGATAAGTCCGTGCGCGTCTGGAACGCGAAGGACGGTTCGCAGAAGACTCAGATGCTGGGTCATCAGGACTATCCCACCTGCATGGCGGCGGCACCGGACGGCAAGCTTGTGGCTTCGGGTGCGTTCGACAAAGACGTAAGGATTTGGAATGTCGACAGCGGTCAACCGGGAGCCGTGCTGAAGGGGCACACCCAGGTCGTGAATTCGGTCGCCTTTTCGCCGAACGGTGAACGACTCATTTCCGGTAGTCACGACCATTCCATCCGCGTGTGGAACGTGGGCAGCGGCAAGCAAACCGCCTTGATTTCGGCCCATGCAGCGCCCGTCGAGTCGCTCACCTATTCGCCGGACGGTTCCATGCTCGCGTCCGGCAGTCAGGACAAGACGATTCAGTTGATATCGACCAAGACCAACGCGACCACTGCAATTCTGAAAGGTCACGCGCATACCGTGCGGAGTCTCGCGTTTTCACCAAACGGCAAGCTGTTGGCATCCGGCAGCAACGACGCTTCGATTCGTTTGTGGAATATCGCAACGCGACAGACCGTGGAGCTTCTCGAACGACACAAGAACTCCGTTTACGGTGTGGCATTTTCACCGGACAGTCGGTTGCTCGCGTCTGCGGGATTCGACCGGACAATCTTCGTCTGGGATGTCGGTCGCTGAGCGGCCTACTTCTTTTTCTGGTCTGAAGTCTTGCCCGATTTGCCACCCGGATTTGCCAACAGATCGCCGACGACCCGTGCTCCCGTGACGGTCACGTCCGCCGGTGTCTCCAGCCGACCGCTGTTCGGAAACTGCACTCGCGTGTGATCCAGACCCAACTGGTGACACACAGTGGCGATCATGTTCGGCACGCTGACGCGATTCACCACGCTCTTGTAGCCGAACTCGTCCGTTTCGCCGTAGATCAGGCCCGGTTTGAAGCCGCCGCCCGCGAACCAAATCGTGAATGCGTTGCGGTTGTGGTCGCGACCGGAACCATTCTGCGTCGTCGGCAAGCGACCGAATTCACCCGCCCACATCACGATCGTGCTGTCCAGCAAGCCGCGATCCTTCAAGTCCTTGACGAGCGCCGTTGCGCCCAAATCCGTTTCGGTGGCGATCTTTTTCATCCCCGTTTTGATGTCGCCGTGATGATCCCACGGTTGACCCGGACTTGTGGTGACTTGCACGAATCGCACGCCGGATTCCACCAACCGCCGAGCCATCAGGCAACGCGTGCCGTACTTCGCCGTCGCGGGATTCTCCAGCCCATACATCCGCTTCGTCGCTTTGGTTTCGCTGGAAAGATTCAGCACGTCCGGCGCTTTGAGCTGCATCCTGGCGGCCAATTCGAAGTTCTCGATCCGGGCTTCCAATTCCGTTTCGCCGGGACGATTCCGCGAGTGCGCTGCATTCAACTGTTGCAAGAAATCCAAGTTGGCACGCTGAGCGCCGGGCGGTAGCGGCGTCGCCGGATTCAGGTGATGCACGGGGGCTCCACGCGTACTGAATTCGACTCCTTGGTACAGCGCCGGCAAATAAGCATTCGCCCACAATTGTTTGCCGCCGATCGTGTAGCCGTCCGGATCCCGCAACACGACGTACGCCGGCAGGTTTTGGTTTTCCGTCCCCAGGGCGTAACTGATCCAGGCTCCCATCACCGGCCGCCCGGGAAAGATCTTGCAGGTCAGCAGCATGTTGAGACCTTCAAGATGATTGTTGTGCTCGGTGTGCATGGATCGCACGAAACACAAGTCGTCCACGATCCCGCTGACATGCGGCAGGGCTTCGGAGATATCCATGCCGCACTCGCCGTACTTGCGAAACTTGAGCGGCGACGGCAGCAGGCTGTTGACGTTGTTGGGTTGGTGAATCTCGACCCCGTCCGGATGCGGCTTGCCGGCCATGCGAGTCAATTGCGGCTTCGGATCAAACAGATCCATCTGACTCGGGCCGCCATTTTGAATCAACTGAATGACGGCCGTGGCCTGCGGCGGAAAGTGGGTCTTGCGAGCGTGCAGATCCCCATAAATCGGGACGTCGTTCGGCGAGGAATCCGCGGCGAACGACGGATCTTGAGCGAGTAAACCACTGAGAGCGACTTGCCCCAAGCCAAACCCCGAAAGCCCCAGCATCTGTCGACGATTGATTGGCAGCATCTGAGCCCTCACCTGCGATTCGCGATGGACGGTCATGAGTCTGATCGAGTTTATCAGAGTGGAGAGTGGAGAGTGGGTTGGTCTGCGTTCAACGGCATTCGATCGCTGCGATCAGGCTCGCGGCGAAGACCGGTGAATCTCGGATGTCGGCTGCCAGATCGGGTCTGACGAAGATGCGCACGCGTTTGACGTAGTCGTCGAACTGCCGCTTCGCCAGTGACTCCACGACCGGCGATACGTCGCTCAGTGGACGAAAAACGCCTTCTTTCGGGAAATAGATGTCGACTTTGAACTCGACTTCCCGATGCGGTGGCGGCGCGTCGATCAAGATGGAATCCACGTCGATCGGCCGTGACATGCGGCGCGATAGTTCTGCGGCCAGCCGTTCCGAGAGGTCGGCCAAATCCAAATACGAGCGTCGTGACAATTGCGAGTAGAGTTCCGGCGACTGATACAGGCTGTATTCCTGGACGCGTTTGAAAATCCGCCGCTCGACACCGAACACGCCTTCCACAAGTAACGCTGAACTCGAATCCGCGGCGAAGGCCCGCAGTTGGTTCACAAAATCGTGTTCGGTTTGCATGAACAGTTCGCGGAGATCGAATTTGCGATGCAGCCGATAGAAGGCTCGCGCGAACATACTGGTCGCCGATCGCACGGTGTGATGCCAATAAACTTCGCTGAACATCACGTAGCGGGCAAAGACCATCATTTCCGCCGCAGTCTTGCCTTTGACGCTAATCGCCAGGCCGTCGCCCGCTGCGTTGACCAGCAGCGATTGGATCAAGCGGTTTTTGTCGAAGTTGCGACCGTACGGCACTCCCGCGTGCAGGCTGTCGCGTTCCAAGTAGTCCATCTTGTCGATGTCGATGGGTCCGGAGAGGATCGATCGCATCAATCGCAGCGATTTCGAATCCGTCTTCGCAACCAGCACATCGAGCACTTCGTCCGGTTCCACGCCCCATTCGTTTCGCAAGACACCGGCCAAAGCTCGATCCGGTGCCAAGAATTGGGCCGCGAATTCTTCATGCGGCGGAAGGTCGGGCAACGACATGTCTTCGATTGGATGGCAGAACGGCCAGTGTCCCAAATCATGCAACAGGGCTGATGCCATGAGGACTTCGGCCTGATGCACACTGATCGCGTTGCGAAAGCGCTCGTCGGAAGCCAACTGCCAGAGGTAGCGGATCGAATTGTGAAACACACCAAGCGCGTGTTCGAAGCGGGTGTGAGTGGCTCCGGGATAAACGCGAGCCGCCAGGCCAAGCTGCGTCACGTGCTGCAACCGCTGGAATTCGGGTGTATCCACGAGTGCCCGCACACGCGGTGTAAACGGCACGTCCTGTTCCATGGGAATCCGCACGATGCCGCGACCGGCTTCGAGATTGGTTAGCTCGGGAATTCGCAGAAGTGGGGATTCGGGCATGGGGGATTTTCGATTTTTGATTTTTGATTTTCGATTCTGCCCGCGACCAAACATGGCACATTAGAACGCTCGTTTAACCGCAGTGCCCAACCGGGCCGCGCGTGTCGGCACATGGAGATGAGATTTCACCGTCTTGACGGCACGCGTCAATCAAAAATCATCACAACCGGAACTTTGCGAGCTTAATTCAAGCAATCGGGGAACGCTCGTTTTGACAGAGTTTCGACTCGGCCTACGTTTGTTCGAGCGGCACGCCGGCAGCACTCGACACTGAGTGCCGCCGACTTTGGGTGAGGTCCACAGGTGTGGAGCGGGTGCCGGGGGTTGTCCGCCGCATGGGTCAAACGCAAACGATGCGACATGCGATCGCGGTCGTCAAATCTATGGGTCAATTCAAACTTGGGGAGTGGCACGCATGAGAACAGCTATTGTAAAGAAGACACGCGCTGGTTTTACGTTGGTTGAAGTTTTGATCGTGGTTGTGATCCTCGGGATCCTCGCCGCGACGGTTTTGCCGCAGTTCACGGCTTCGAACCGCGAAGCCAAGGAAAAAGCTCTGAAACAGGATCTCAAGGTGCTCCGCGCTCAGATCACCACGTACAAGTTCCAGCACGAGAGCAAAGTTCCGACGGCTGCATTGTTGGAAGAAAAGTTGACCACGCGAACCGACTTGGATCAAACGACCAACGCCACGGGTGGCAAATACGGTCCGTATGTCATCGGCCAACTGCCGCCGAACCCTTACAACGACCTGAAGACGGTCAAGAAGAGCGCCGCATCACCAATCGCGGCCACCGACGTTGACGACACGACAGGCTGGCTCTACGACGAAGCCACCGGCGACGTAAAGCCCAACACATCAGGCGACCTCGTCGACAGTGACGGTTCCCTGAAGCAGATTTTCGATCTGTAAGATCGACGGATTCACGTAGCACGCCAAGGCGGCAACTCTTCGGA
>JAQBZS010000212.1 GCA_027622115.1 Planctomycetota bacterium
AAATGCGAAATCGGTCGCCGTCCTGAAACACGCTCTGGTAAGCGCTGCCGTTTCCTTCCCACGCGGCATCAGAACGGAACACGACTTCGCGACGAACCGGTCGATGCAGCTCCAGCCTCACTCCGTCGAGCCGCTCGATCCGATGCTGATCGACGAAAAGTTCTCGCCGACTCCCAATGTCGATCGGCTCGACCGCCAGGGAACTGGATGCGTCCAGCTGCAGAATCAGAGCCACACCGAGTGTGGCAAGTGGGGCTTGAAACAGTTATTTCCGCCGGATTCGTCGAGCACTTCCTTGTGCGACGACGTCTGCCCGGCGCCGACCAGACGTGTCGAAACCCGCCGATTGTTTCTACCGCTGCACATCGAGATACTCTGCCGCCCGTTTGAACTGATCGGCGATGCGAACGCGTCCTGGCGGGGTCACATTGACTGTTAACGAGGAGTTCCCATGTTGCGGGACCGGGTTGTCGTCACGCTTGCTCTGTGCCTCTTGTGCATACTTCATGTGCCTCGCCAGCTGGATGCGGCGGATGCTGCGGCTGGGCGAGCCGTCTTTATTCGGAAGAGTTGCGTGGCCTGCCACGCTGTCGGCCTGGGGCGGCGGACGCTTGGTCCTGATCTTTCGAAGCTGGAGAAGAAGCTGACACGTGCGGACCTGCTCGAAGCGCTGAAAGAGCCTGACAAGAAAATCCGTAAAGGCTACGAGTCATTCGTGGTACTCACGGAATCCGGCAAGGTCTATTCCGGCCGAGTGGTCGCCAAGACCGCCGACGCGATCACGCTGATCACGACCAACGAAAAGGGCGTGCGCGAAATCGTCATCAAGCAGGATGACATCGACGTGATGAAGCAGTCGACCACGTCACTGATGCCGCGTGGATTGTTGAAAGACTTGTCGGATACCGACATCAAGGATCTGCTGGCCTATCTCAATTCGCTTCCCGATACGAAGCCGTTTCCGGCGAATCTGTTGTCGCGCGTCGCCAAAACCGGCGGTGCTGCGGTCAAGCGACGGGTTGTGTTCGAACCGATGGCGAACGTGGCTTCGCGGACTCGATTTCCAAAGGTCGACGCAGAGATTGAATTGACCACCGTGCCCATGCAGATGCGTTACGACAACACCGTGTTTCAGGTTCGACCCGGATCCAGGGTGCGGCTCACGCTGAGGAACTCGGACGAGATGCACCATAATCTGATTGTCTGCAAGCCCGGGAAACTCACGTGGCTGGACGTCGCCAAGGCGGCGTGGGCGTTGGGGCCGGACGGTCCGAAGATGGGTTTCGTTCCAGATTCCGATCTCGTTGTCGCCGCGACCCGCCAGGTACCGCTGGGTCAGCAGGACACGATCGATTTTGCCGTGCCGGATGTTGAGGGCTCTTACCCGTTTGTCTGCACGTTGCCCGGTCACGCGTTCCTGATGCGTGGCGAGATCATCGTGTCCAACAGTCGGCATGCGATCGAGGACATCCACTATTCGTACTACGAAGGCGACTGGCAGAAGCTGCCCGACTTCGACGTGCTGAAGCCGAAGCGGAGCGGAGAGTCCAAAGTAATCAGCATCAGGAATCGCGATCGCAATGACCGATTTGGGTTCCTGTTTGAAGCCAACCTGCAAACGGCGGTTGATGGCGAGTACACGTTCTTTATCACGTCGGACGATGGATCACGCATTACGATCGATGGCAAGACGGTGGTGGACAACGACGGACTCCATGGCGAAGGCGAACCGGTCAGCGGCAAGGTGCAACTGACGAAGGGCTCGCACAAGCTACGAGTCGCGATGTTCGAATTCTCTGGCGGCGAGGCCCTGCATGCAGCGTGGTCCGGGCCGGGTTTGAAGGTGCAGCCGATCACGGAAGGCACGCCAGCGAGTCGGTTTCAGCAGGTTCAGCAGTTTGCGTTGGAAGTTGGCGACACCGCGCGAGTCGTCCGAGTCAACATGCCGGACGCGACGTCGCGAGCCATCGCCGTCGGACTGCCGGGCGAAGCGAACTACTGCTTCGACGCTCAGACGTGTGAAGTGAAGTACGGCTGGACCGGAGCATTCCTGGACGTTGGACCTGATCGAGGCTTCGGTCGCGGTCGCGGCGGAGCCGTCTGCAAAGTTCTGGGCAAGCGTTTCAACGTTGGTGCGAACGGCTTCCCGTTTCGACTCGGTGATTTGGATACACCGCCGGAAGTTCGCTTCATGGGATACCGCCGAAAACCGGAAGGCCCTGTGTTCATGTATCGAGCCGGCTCGGCCATCATCCGGCAAAGCGTGACGGCAGCCGTCACCGCGACCGGCCTGACCTACACATTCCAGATCGACGACTCTGTTCAGCAGGGGGTTCGATTCCAACTGAAAGCGGACGGTTTGAAGCTGTCGAGTTCAGCGGGAACGTGGGACGGCGGAACGTTGACTGTCCCCGCAGCCGAGTCGCAATCCTTCACCGTGACCGTCGAGGTGGCCCAATGAGAGTCTCGAAAATGAACACACGATTTGCAGTGGCCATCAAGACGTTAGTTCTCGCGGTTATCTGCGGCTTGTTCGGCGTCGCACCGGCATCGGCTCAAGAGCCGCAACCACGCATCATCCCTGCGGGTTATCGCGTCGAGACCATTCCGATTCCGGAAGGCGTGCAGTTCGGTGTCGCTGGTCTGGACGTCGCCGCGACGGGCGACGTCTACGCGGGAACTCGCTACGGCGAAGTCTGGCGCTATCGAGCCGGCCAGTGGTCGCTGTTTGCCGATGGACTGCACGAAGTGACGGGAGTCACTGTCGACGGCGAGTCGGGCGGCGTCTACGTCATGCAGAAGCCGGAACTCACGATGCTCATCGACGAGGACGGCGACGGACAGGCGGACGAGTATCGCTGTGTGTCGGCGGACTTCGGCTTCTCAGGAAACTACCACGAGTTCGCGTTCGGTCCGGTTCGGGACAAGGCGGGCAATCTGTACTGCACGCTGAATCTAAGCCACGGTCAAGGCCCCAGTATTAAGGGCGGCATCATGTCCGTCGGCGAACGTTATCGCGGCACGTGTTTTCGAGTGACGCCCAACGGCAAGTTCGACATTTTCGCCTGGGGAATGCGGTCACCTGCGGGGCTCGGTATTGATCCTCGGACGGACGACATTTTCTATACGGACAATCAAGGTGACTACAACGCCTCGTCGTCGCTGCAGCATGTGGTGAAAGACAGCTTCCACGGGCATCCCGGCTCGTTCCTGCACAAGCCCGCATACAAGGGCAAGGACATCAACGCTATTCCCGACGACGAGTTTCTCCGCATGCGACAGCCCATCGCCGCGTGGATTCCGCATGGCGAAATCGCCAACAGTCCGGGGAATCCCGTGTTCGACTTGACCGGCGGCAAGTTCGGCCCGTTCGAGGGACAGATCTTCATCGGAGATCAGGGACGATCCAACGTGTTCCGAGTCGCGCTTGAGAAGGTCGGCGGGGTGTATCAAGGCTGCGTGATCAACTGCATCGACCATTTACAGAGCGGCGCGATTCGATTGGCCTTCGCGCCGGACGGCTCGATGTGGGTCGGGCAAACCAGCCGAGGCTGGGGAAGCGCCGGCGGTGTTCCGTACGGCGTGCAACGCATCGTCTACGACGGCAAGACAATCCCGTTCGAAATCCACGGCGTGAAAATCACGCAGGACGGGTTCGACGTCACGATGACTCGGCCAATGAAACGTGACGCGATTGCCCCCGGCAATTTCCAGGTCCAGCACTGGGGTTACATGTATCACGCGAAATACGGGTCGCCGAAGGTCAGCCCGACCCAGGTGAAGCCGAGTTCGGCAGTCGTGAGCGAAGACGGCAAGACCGTGCGACTCAAACTCGGAAAACTCGAAGCCAACCGCGTTTATCAACTGACGCTGAATGGCATCACGGGTGAAGATGGAGCCCAGCCGACAACTCGAAACGCGTATTACACGGTCAGCGTTTTGAAGTGACGATTTCAACCGGAGTGACAATAATGTTATGTGTCATTACTTATTTATCAATAGCCATTTGTCATTGCTGTACTGCCGATAGCGAGACGTGCGCTGGATTTCGACAATGACAAATGACTATTGACAAATAACTAATGATAAGTTGACCACCACCGCCGCACTCCAAATGCCGCGAGTTTCCAAATTGAAGTTCGAAAACTATCCTCTACGCATCTCAATCCAAGTCATTCCAAAAGGATGAACCACAATGATTCGACTGCCTCGTGTTGCCGCTGTTCTCGCACTGCTTCCGTTGCTCGGCGTCACCGCCCAAGCCGAAGAAAAACAGCATGACGCCATCAAGCCCGTCCCGCGGCAAGGCGGCTGGATGAAGCGGCATGAAAGTTTCAATGCTCGCGTTGCCAAGGGAAACGTGGACCTGGTCTTCATCGGCGACTCGATCACGCAGGGCTGGGAAGGCAGCGGTCGCAAGGTTTGGGAAAAAGCGTACGGCAAGCGGAATGCCGTCAATTTGGGGATCGGCGGCGACCGAACTCAGCACGTGATCTGGCGATTGGACCACGGCAACATTAAGGACATTTCGCCCAAAGCCGCAGTCGTCATGATTGGCACGAACAACTCGGGCGGAAACACGCCCGAACAAATCGCCGAAGGTGTGGCGGTGATCGTCAAGCAACTGCGAACCAAGCTGCCGAAGACCAAGATCTTGCTGTTGGCCGTCTTCCCGCGCGGAACGAATTCGGCCGACAAGCGACGCCAAGTGAACGAGAAAACGAATGCCATTTTCGCCAAGCTCGACGACGGCAAGTTCGTGCATTACCTAGACATCGGCCCGAAGTTCCTTAAGGAGGACGGTACGCTGACGAAAGACATTATGCCGGATCTGTTGCACCTCAGCGAAAAGGGTTATGGCATCTGGGCCGATTCGATCGAGGCCAAGCTCGCGGAATTGCTGGCTTCGAAGTGACGTGTCGGACGGCGAAGATCCGTTGAGCAACTCGTAGCACGGGACCACTGTCCCGTGATTTCGGTTCGCTCGGGACAATGGTCCCAAGCTACGAACGCTCGCGCTGGAGTTGAGCATGACATTTGAAGCTCGTACTCGCATCCAAATCGCGGCTTACTTCGTGGTCGGCATGTCGGCTCATGTGTTCGCCGACGACATGCCGGCTGCTGGGGATGTCGACTATGTCCGCGACATCAAACCGATCTTCAAGACGCATTGTTTCAGTTGTCATGGAGCTTTGAAACAACAATCCGGCCTACGGCTCGATACGGGCCGATCGATGTTGAAGGGTGGCGAGAGCGGCCCCGCGATCGTGCGTAAGAATGTCGCGGGAAGCCTGCTCGTCTCACGAATTACCGCAGCGGACGCGACACTGAGAATGCCCCCCGAGGGCACGCCGCTTTCGCCCGACGAGATTCGTTTGATTCGGGCCTGGATCACGTCCGGCGCGACATCACCGGCGGATGAGCAATCCGAGCCCGATCCGCGAGACCATTGGTCGTTTCGCAAGCCCGTCCGACCGGCGATTCCCACGCCGATCAACAAGGTATGGGGCCACAATCCAATCGACGCCTTCGTTGCGGCCGAGCACGAGCGACATGGACTCACACCGCTTCCGACGGCTCGCAAGGAAATCCTGCTCCGCCGCGTGACGCTCGACTTGATCGGCTTGCCGCCAACGCGAGAAGAACTGCATGCGTTTCTCAACGACACGACTCCCAACGCATACGAGAAAGTTGTCGACCGTCTGCTCGGCAACCGGCACTACGGCGAGCGCTGGGGACGGCATTGGATGGACGTGTGGCGGTACAGCGACTGGTACGGGCGGCGGCAGGTCAACGATGTCCGCAACAGCTATCCGCACATTTGGCGGTGGCGAGATTGGATCATCCAATCGCTCAACGAGGACAAGGGCTACGACCAAATGCTTCGCGAAATGCTCGCGGCGGACGAATTGTATCCGGACGATGACTCGCGGATGCCCGCACTGGGATTCATTATTCGGAACTGGTTCTCACTGAATTACGACACCTGGAAGCAGGATCTCGTCGAACACACGGGGAAGGCGTTTCTCGGTCTCCGTTTGAATTGCGCCCACTGTCACGACCACAAGTACGACCCGATTTCGCAACGGGAATACTTTCAATTCCGGGCGTTCTTCGAGCCGCTTGAGCTGCGGCATGATCGGGTGCCAAACGGTCCGAAACTTGCCAAGTACATTCGTTATCGGCCTTCGTCCGGCGGTTCACTGGGACCGATCAAGGCGGGGCTGCCGCGAGTCTATGACCACTTTGTCGATGACAAGACCTTTATGTATCGCCTGGGAGATACCCGCGATCGCATGGATCGACCGCCCGTGCAGCCGGCCGGATTGGCGATCCTCGGCGGAGACAAACTGAAGATTCAAGAAGTACGATTGCCTCCCGTGGCGTGGTATCCGGGTCTGAAAGCGTTTGCTCAGCAGGCCGAGATTGATCAACGTCGGCAAGCCGTCAAGTCGGCCAAGGCAGCGCGTGCCAAGGTGGAGCCCGGAATGCCGTCGGCTGCCGCGGAAGCCGACTTAGTTGCCGCGAGTACAGAATTGCAGGCTGTCGAGGCGCGTGTCGCTGCGGATCGGGCGAGATTTGGTCAATCGGAAGGGAACGCCGAGGAACTCGCCAAGCACGCAGCACACGCCGTCCGCGCTGCGAAGTTGGCATCCGGACGCGCGAAGTTGGCACACGCCGAAAAGACGCTGGCTGAGCAAAAGGTCGCGGCTAAGCCGGATGCGAAGGTGATCAAGCAGGCCGAGCAGGATGCCGTCGCCGCTCGCAAAGCCATCGCACTGCACGAGGAGCAGTCGAGCGACGCGGACGGCACGTACGAGCCGTTCGGTCCGCAATATCCGAAAACCAGCACCGGTCGACGACGGGCTCTCGCAGGTTGGATCGCGAATCCCGAAAACCCGCTGACGGCACGCGTCGCCGTCAACCACATTTGGATGCGTCATTTCGGACAACCGCTGGTGGAAAGCGTGTTCGACTTCGGCCGCAGTGGCAAGCAGCCGACGCATCCCCGACTGCTCGACTGGCTGGCCGTGGAACTCATGGAACAGCGATCGGCCACCGCAAACGCTTCAACACAGTCGTCCGACACACAAAGCCGTGCCTGGAACATGAAGCACTTGCATCGACTGATCGTGACGAGTCGCACTTACCAATTGAGTTCTCGTCCCGGCCTGGACCACGCCAATTTGAAACGGGACAAGAACAACACATACATGTGGAAGTTCAACCGTCGTCGGCTTGAATCGGAGATCATTCGCGACAGTTTGCTGCATGTGTCCGGTCAGTTGGACCAGACAATCGGTGGTCAAGATCTGGACCCAAAACTTGAAGCGACTTCTCATCGGCGAAGCATGTACTTTTCGGTGTACCCCGAGGGCGGCGGGATGATGCGATTCATGTCGCTCTTCGACGCTCCGGACCCATGCGACTGTTATCGCCGTTCGGAGACCATTGTGCCGCAACAGGCACTGGCGATGTCGAACAGCACGCTGTCATTGAGCGTGTCTCGCCAATTGGCGAAGACGACGGCGGTCGCGACAAAGCAGACCGAGGAACAATTCGTCATCGCTGCGTTCGAGAAGATTCTGTGCCGGTCACCCAGCACAGCCGAAACGCGAGCGTGCTTGGAATTCCTCACGGACAAACGGGCTCGCGAAGGACTTGTTCGAGTCCTACTCAATCACAACGACTTCGTGACGATTCATTGATGTTGCCTGACGTAACACGCTGACGTTCACGAAGCGTCGATGGTTTTTCACGGACTGTCAGGTCAGTCCGAATCCCACCGGCCATCTCCATCCAGTTGCAAAGGTCAGCAAATGCGACGATTCGGGATTCTCTTCACGATCATGGTGTTTTCGATCAGTGCCAGCGTTGCGGTCGGCCAATTCGGCGGAGGCTTTAGTGCGAAGGCTGGCCAAAAAGCCGGTCCCGGCGGCAAGGGAAAAGTCGGTTTCGAAGGCAAGGGAAACGGTCCGAACCCCGCCGACATGGCCAAGCGGATGATTCAAAACTTCGACCAATCCGGCGACGGAGCGTTGAATCTGCAGGAATTGACGGTCGCCTTCACGGCGATGCGGCAAATGCGCGCACAAGGCGGACAGAAAGGCCGAGGCCCGGAAGGCAAGGGCGGCTTTGGCGGACCTCAAGGCAAGGGTGGACCGAAGGGCAAGGGCGACGCCGGTAAAAGTGGGCGACCGAAGCGACCGCAGCAATAACTCTCGGATTATTGATTTCGGAAAGGCGAGTGGATCCGGTCATGCCGAAAGAAGCGATCAGCCGATCATAACGACAAATCGCTTTCGCACCTCGCGCCGTGCATTCGCGCGCCGAGGTTTCTCGATCAGACACGGACGGTCGCATGTACGAATCGTATTGGGAACTGCCGGAAACCCCTTTTGATAACTCCGTCGACGCTCGCTGGTTTTACGAAAGCGAAGCGCACGAAGAAGCATTGGCTCGCTTGTTTTTTCTGATCGAACAATACCGTCGCTGTGGGTTCTTGTCGGGACCGTCCGGCACCGGAAAGTCGCTACTGTTGCAGCTGTTGACTCGTGAAGTCCGCCGCACGCAACGTGATGTGGCCTTCGTTGATCTTTATGGACTGTCGGCTCCGGAAGCGCTGTGGAAATTCGCCGCGGCACTGGACTTGGCCCCCGACCAAAATGTGTCCGTACGGAATCTGTGGCGCACGATCGAAGATCATTTGGAAGGATCCCGTCTTTCGCAAAACCAAACGGTCGCGGTGTTCGATCACTTGGATCAGGCTGACAGCGATTGCGCGCAGCTACTGTCGAGGCTGATCAACTATGACGGCGGAGCTTCGCGGTGGTTGACGGTCATCGCTGCGTGTCGAGACTTGAATCTGCCGCGACACATGGACGACATCAGAGACCGAGTCGATTTGCGAGTCGAACTGCAACCGCTCACACAAGAGCACACGGCAAAATACGTCCAGGAAACCCTTCGCAAGGCCGGTTGCCGCCGCACGATCTTCGCCGACGATGCACTGGATAATGTCTTCGAATTGACCAAGGGCATTCCGCGTCAAATCAACCGAGTCTGTGACTTATCGCTACTTGCCGGCATGGGCGAACAGAAACAGACGATCGATGCAAGCGTGGTCGATTCCGCCGTCCACGAATTGGAAGCGGCGATCTAACTAGAAGCTATCTGAAAAAGGGGTCTGACCCTTTGGATGCCTCGCTAAACCCCGGCAAAAAGCTGAGGCCGGAGAGGGTCAGACCCCTTTTTCAGATAGCTTCTAACGAATTGGACAGCGCCGTCATTG
>JAQBZS010000213.1 GCA_027622115.1 Planctomycetota bacterium
CCTGACCCCCAAGTCCTCAACTCGCGTGTTTCGTGATTGGAGTTCAATTCGCCCAGAGTACCGGGAAACGATCTGGTTTCGAATCTGTCGCGGCGTTTAACCCGCCCCGTCGAGAACAGTCGGAATCCCAAAGTACTCGTGAATGAACGCTTTGCGGTCGTCTTCGCAATTCACGTATTGGACCATCGTGTAGAGCTTCTCGCGGTCTCGCTGCAACTTGGCGGCGAGTCGCTCCTCGTCCTGTTGCGCTTCGGGCAACGGTGTCAGCAAACGCAGCGATTTGTCTTCGATGCTGCCCTCCGTCACGCCATAGCGATCCATCATGGCCAGCGCCGTTTCGACGCGAGGATCGTGCTTCTTCTTGAAGTGCAGGCGTTCGACCAGCCACTCCAAACCGAACGCGTGAATCTGTTCCATGTCGTGCAGCAGGAATTCGTACACGCGGGAATAGAACTCGGCGTCCGGGTTGCTCCAATCGATGAACTCCATCTGCGTGGCCAAATCGCGTTCGTCGTACAGCAGCGTGCAGCGCGAGGGCTTGCCGTCTCGACCCGCCCGACCGATTTCCTGGTAGTAGGATTCGAGCGAACCCGGAACGTCGGCGTGCATCACGAAGCGAATGTCTTCCTTGTCGATCCCCATGCCGAACGCATTCGTCGCCAAAACCAGTGACTGCGGCGACGACATGAACATCGTTTGCAATCGTTTGCGTTCGCGGCGTTCCAGGTCCCCGTGGTAGACGTAATGATGGACCTTGGCCTTTCTGAGTCGGTCGCTGAATTGGCACAGCGTTTTGATGAGCGTGAAGTACACGATGCCGCTGCCTTGGTCGTCTTGAAAGTCGCTCGCGATGCGTTGAATGTGCTCGAACTTTTCGTCGTCACCCCAGACGCGTTCCACTTCAAGTGCCAAATTCGGTCGGTCGATGCCTTCGTGGAACAGTTGAATCTCATCGTTCGACAGGCCGAGCTGTCGGATGATGTCCGCTTGCACTTCCGGCGTGGCCGTGGCGGTCAAGGCGATGGTCGTGGGGAATTCGAGTCGTTCGCGAAATTCCGCCATCCGCGTGTAGTCCGGGCGAAAGTCGTGGCCCCATTCGCTGATGCAGTGGGCTTCATCCACCGCCAGCAACTGCACGTGGCGTTGGGAAATTACATTCAAGAATTCCGGCTTCCGAAATCGCTCGGGAGTGACGTACAGCAAATCGAAGCGGCCTTTCGCCACCCCGCCGTATCGCGATTCGCGCTCGGCTCGCTTGAGCGACGAGTTGATGAACGTCGCGTCGATGTCACGGGCTCGCAGCGCGTCCACTTGATCCTTCATCAACGCGATCAACGGCGACAGCACGATCGTGAGGCCGGGGCGACCGGAAGCATCCGTCTTGCCGGACATGATCAACGCGGGAATCTGGTAGCACAGCGACTTGCCCATCCCCGTGGGCATGATGACCAGCGAATGCTGGCCCGCGAGCGCTCGTTCGATAATCGTCTGTTGTTGGCCTCGGAAGGTGTCGAAGCCGAAGGTCTGCTGGAGCACGGATTCGACGGACGGCATGGTGGTTTCGGTCATGAGTTTCGAACGGATCTCGGCTGGATGGGTGGGGAAAACGGGCGTTTCGCGGTGGGTTTCGCGGGTTGGTCGCGGAGGGTACAACGGCACGCCTTCACCGGAAAAGCGAGCACGCACCATAATTTGGGACCAACGGTTTTCGATGCACACAACACTTTCCTGCGGCAAGTGCGGTTTCGAACACGCGATCGATCAACTGCAAAACCTCTGCACGCAATGCGCCAAGCCGCTGTTGGTGGGCTATGACCTTGAGGCACTCAAGGGTCGATTCACGCCCGACGTCGTCCGCTCGCGCACGATCCGATCCATGTGGCGATTCTGGGACGTGCTGCCGACCGACTCGCCCGACAACGCGGTGTCGCTGGGTGAAGGTCTAACGCCGCTGCTCAAATGCCATCGCCGCGGACCGATGGAGCCGTTCGAAAACCTGTACGTCAAAGACGAATCCTTCAATCCCACCGGCAGCTTCAAAGCGCGAGGCATGTCGGCGGCGGTGACGCGTGCGGTGGCGTTGGGAGTGAAGAAAGTCGCGCTGCCGTCCGCTGGAAATGCCGCCGGAGCGGCAACGTTCTATTCGGCGGCGGCGGGTTTGGAATGCTACTTGTTTATGCCGGAAGACACCCCACCCGCCAACATCATTGAATCCGAAGTCGGCGGGGCGCATGTCTTTCTCGTCAACGGCTTAATCAGCGATTGCGGAAAGCTCGTCGGCAAAGGCAAGGAACGCTTCGGCTGGTTCGACCTGTCCACGTTGAAAGAGCCGTTCCGCATCGAGGGCAAGAAGACGATGGGCTACGAATTGGCCTTCGACATGGCTGATGCGGCGGGTCGAACGGAACTACAACTGCCGGACGTGATCTTCTACCCCACGGGCGGCGGCACGGGACTGATCGGGATGTGGAAAGCGTTCGACGAGATGGAACGACTGGGTTGGATCGGATCGGATCGCCCGCGGATGGTTGTCGTGCAAGCGGAGAATTGTTCGCCCATCGTGAAAGCGTTCCAGGACGGCGCCGAGCACGCGGACATGTTCCCGAACGCCTCGACCGTGGCGGCGGGCTTACGGGTTCCCGCCGCAGTCGGAGATTTCCTGATGATGAAAGTCTTGCGAGAAAGCGGCGGCACGGCGATCACGGTTTCCGATGCCGAGTTACTGGAAGGCGTCCGAGAATGCTCACGGCATCAAGGAATTTATTTCTGTCCGGAAGCGGGCGCCGTTTGGAAAGCCGCCCAGAAACTTGCGGACAGCGGCTGGCTAAAAGCATCCGAGCGGATCGTGTTGTTCAACACCGGTTCCGGGTTGAAGTACAACCATCTCTTTCCGCCTGGGCAACTTCCCGTGTTGGATCATCACGACGACGCGTGTTTGGATCGCGTCAAATGAGGTCGAACGTTTCCGTTTGAAATGGAAACGCCGAGACGGAAATCGCAAAACGAACATTCGGCAGTACAACCGTGTGAATTTCACCCACAGTTCCAGACGAAAATGGAAGAAGCCATACTTAACGGGTTTCCTTCCAAACGAGCTGCCATGGCATTTGATACCGAAGATGAGCTGCGCGACTGCTTTATCAAACACACAGACCCGCGACCTTGGACTCAACTTGTCGGCGATGTGCTCGTGCGTACAAAAATGGAAAGCACCTGCAGCGAGGGCCGTGCCGATTGGGTTTGGGCGGCATCATCCGATGACTGGCCCGATTCAGATACCAAGTCGATTCCCACGCTGATGCAGCAGCCAACATGTAGCCGCATTCTGGCGTCCTTGAACCCATCGGCAGGGAGGCGAGAGGACTACTTGTGGAGTCAGTCCGGTGTCGCTCCCGCGACATTTCGCCGATGGTTTACGACGCTCATTGATGCTGAGTTGGTGATCCAATCAGTATCCGGCAGTTACGTTCAAGGTCCCGAATTTCAGATTCCGAATGCCGAAATCGTGTCATTTGAATTCAAATTGCAGAACTGGCGTCGCGCATTTGCTCAGGCAAAACATTACCGATCGTTTTCGCATCGAGTTTTCATCGTCATGCCCCCGCCTGCGGCAATTCGCGTGAGGAATGCACTCGGCCCCGCTCTCCGGAGGTTTAACGTGGGCGTCATTAGCCACGACACCGACGGACTTTCTGAAGTAATTGTCCCAGTGCGCAAACAAAAACCGAAATCACGTTCGGGTGTGATTCGAGCCATCGGCATGTTGTGTCTTCAAGATGCCGACATTCCAATGAGCCGTTGAAAAGACCGTAATGCGTCGAGCCATTGTTGCAGGTGATCGCCGCTGCTGTTCCCTTCAAAACTAACGCCATCGGCCGCGAGTGTGCGATAAAGAAACTGAGCAGCCGCCAGCCGATCCAAGAGATGCGTCACATTACTTGATACGTCGCCTGTAAGTTCGTTTTCGAGCATGCTTAGTGTCTGCCAATGATGTCTTTCTGAAGCGGCCCGATTCCAATTCGACGATTCCGGTGAAGACGCGCCTGTAAGAATTCCGTCGAGCGGAACACCAGAAAGAACTTCGTCAAGCCGTCCAACATCGTCGACTTCTTGGACTTTGCCCACTTCCAGTGCGACTCGTGTGACTTCCGACGAGAAACTATTCAACTGATCGACCATCGTGTTGATCGTGTTCTTCAGGTCGTCGACCTCGCCCTTGACCTCGACGGTAATCTTCCTGGAAAGGTCGCCGCCCGCCACTGCAGTGGTCACCTGAGCGATGTCGCGGACCTGCGCGGTCAGATTGCTGGCCATGGCGCGTTGACCTCGCCTTTGACTTCCACGGTAATTTTCTGCGACAGGTCACCGTTAGCCACGGCGGTTGTGACGACGGCGATGTCGCGGACCTGATCGGTTAGGTTCTGGGCCATGGTGTTGACGCTGTAGACCAGATCCCGCCAAGTACCGCTGACGCCCTCGACGACGGCCTGCCCGCCCAGCTTGCCCTCGGAGCCGACCTCTTGCGCGACGCGGGTGACTTCACCGGCGAAGGCGTTGAGCTGATCGACCATGGCGTTGAGATTTTTCGCAGCCTGCAGGAATTCGCCGACAACGGGCCGACCTTCGATCTCCATGGCCATCTTCTGGCTCAGGTTGCCACTGGCCACGGCGCCGATCACCCGCGCGACTTCAGTGGTGGGCTGCACGAGATCGTCGATCAGCGTGTTGACGGCATTGATCGACTGAGCCCAGGACCCGGTCAAGTCGCCGCCCGTTGCGTAACCCGCCCTTCGCGGCCCACAACATCGGCAACGCGGTTCTCCTCAATCAGCTGGCTCTGGCTGAGGTCGATAATGTCGTTGAGCGTGTCGCAGATCTTCCCCTCGACGCCGGTTTGATCCACGGGCATCCGCTGCGAAAAGTCCCCCTTGCGAAAGGCCGTGAGCACTTCCAGCAACCGCGTTGTACCGAGCGTGCTTCCGTCTCCGTCGGACCCCGATCTGGGCGCTGAGTCTTTGACCGTTGCCGTGGTCGCGGTCTTTTTCGCCGGTTGCGGAGTCCGTGGGGTGCTCGCGGTTTCTCTCACGGCTTTCTTCTTTGCCATCGTACTACTCCCGTTGGCGAACTCACGACTGTCTATCGGCGCGCACTTGACGGCAGCAATGTCCGTCCTACCTGGGAGGCTCGAATCGACTGATCTCGCACAATGCGGCCTGGTTACCGGCTTCCCGGTATCCTTATCGATCTTACTGTGTTTTTCTCTATTGCCCATTTTCCCAGTATGGGCTGACCATGATTACCGGACAATCCCGTCAACCGTGGCCGTTGGCACAATCGCAGCAGAAACACCACCAACCGGTTGCGTTTCGCTCTTTTCAGGCCGTAGCAGGAGCAGTTCTTCCACGCCCTAAAGATGCTCCACAGGATTCGATCATCAAGTTCGTCGACTGGATCTCAGTCTAGGCCAGGCTAGGCCAGAACTCGCTTCTTCCACCGTCTGGCGTAGCCACGCTCGCCAGAGCGTGGATTGTGGTTGCGCAATTTCTGTGCAAGCTGGTCCAAAGACTCGTCGGTCCGCATTTCTCTGCGCTCTCCGATTCTCCGCGTTGTTTCTGTTCGCGAACCCGAAGAATCAACGCGGAGAATCGGAGAGCGCAGAGAAGCCTTACGCACACCCTAAACCTGTCCGACCATCGGCGACCGCGTGATGAATCGCGGGGCGAAGCCGACTTTGGTTGTGGATGGTGGCGGCGAGAACTGCAACTCGACCCTCGACAAGGTGGAGGCTGGCCTTGAGAAACCACGCTCTGGCAAGCGTGGCTACACCAGATGGTGGAATTCACTGTCAATGCCGAGTTTTCAACACCCATTTAGATCCGTGCGTGAGCGCAAACGCGCGTCAATGGGACACTTTGCCACAAAAGCCGGCGAAATGACCCCAAGCGTCAGATCGAGGCGACGGGCAAGGTTGACTCGAATTCCGTCTCGGCAGATTCATCGTCAAGTTCGTCGTCCAGCAAGCCTTCCGGATCGCACAGCTCCAAAATGACTTTTACGAGCCCGTCCGCAGACAGTCCGAGATCCGCGAGCAATTCCTTGCGGTCACCGTGTTCGACGAATTCGTCCGGAATCGCCAAACAGCGGATGCGATCCGAATTTCGACCGGCCATGTTGACGCACTCCAGCACCGCCGAACCGAAGCCTCCATTGAAAGCGTTCTCTTCGATGGTGATCACGAATCCGCATTCGTCCACGGCTCTGAGGATGACTTCGCGATCCAGGGGCTTCGCAAATCGTGCGTTGATCACACCGACTCGCATCCCGAGTTCGTGCAATCGCTGAGCCGCCTCGATGCAATCCGGCAGCAGCGAACCGAAGCAGACGATCATCCCGTCTTCACCCCATTCGAGCACTTCCGCGCGGCCGAGTTCGAACGGTGCCACTTCGCGTTCGAGTTCCACGGCACTCGCCTTGGGATAGCGAATTGAAGCGGGGCCGTTGTGGGTCAGCGCGAAGTCCAACATCGGAGCCACGTCCAAAGCGTCGCCGGGCGCCATCACCGTCATGTTCGGGAAGATCCGCAGGTAGGAGTTGTCGAACACACCATGATGCGTCGGGCCGTCGGGACCACATAAACCGGCTCGGTCCAAACAGAACGTGACGGGCAAGTTCTGCAACGCGACTTCCTGGAAGATTTGATCAAAGCTGCGTTGCAGGAACGTGCTGTAGATGTTGACGATCGGCCGCATCCCAGATTTCGCCATCCCGCCGGCGAACGCCACGGCATGTCCTTCGCAAATGCCCGTATCGAAAAAGCGATCCGGGAAAGAGTCGCGGACTTTGTCGAGCTTATTGCCCGCGCACATCGCCGCAGTCAGAACGGCGACTTTTGGATTCCGCGTCATGGCGGCGTGGATCGCCGCGCTGACGACGTTCGTGAACGCCACGGACGACGATTGTTTGACCGGCACGATTTCGGTGGTCCCGTTCCGTTCGAACGGGGCGGGAGTGTGAAACTTCACGGGGTCTTCACACGCGGGCTCGAAGCCGTGACCTTTTTCCGTGAACACGTGCAACAAAACCGGGCCTTTGACCTCCTTGACCATTTCCAGATAGCTGCGAAGCGCGTCCAAGTCGTGGCCGTCCACCGGTCCGATGTAGCGAAACCCAAGTTCTTCGAACAACATCCCGCCGTGGAGGAATGTCTTCATGCCGTCCTTGAATTGGCTCAGGATTTGTTCCACTGAGCCACCGAGCGGCAACTTATTCAACACCCACGAGATGTCCTTCTTCAAGCCGTCATAAAAGGGTGCGACTCGGGCTTTGTCGAGGTACTTGGCAAGTCCGCCGACTCGCGGGCAGATCCCCATCTTGTTGTCGTTGAGGATCACGAGCAGGTCTTCACCCAACTCGGCCGCATTGTTCATGGCTTCGAAGACGATGCCGGACGGCAAGGCTCCGTCACCGATGACGGCCACGGATTTCCGCGAACCTTCACCCAACAGCGAGTCACCGGTTTTCATGCCGAGAACCGTCGAAATGCTGGCCCCCGCATGTCCCGTCATGAACAGGTCGAAGTCGCTTTCGTGCGGGTTCGGATAGCCCATCAGGCCGCCGCGATTGCGGATGGTTTCGAATTCCTCGAAGCGACCCGTCACGAGCTTGTGAGGATAGATTTGATGGCCGGTATCCCAGATCAACCGATCTTTCGAAAAATCGAAGACCAGATGCAGCGCGATGCACAATTCGACAACGCCGAGATTGCTGGCAAAGTGAGCGGGACGGTCTTCAACCACCGAGCACAAGGCTTCACGGATTTCCTGTGAAAGCTGGTGGAGTTGTTCGTTCGATAAGGGTCGCAGATCCGTCGGCGACTTTATCTGAGGCAAGATCTCGTAGTTCATTAGTGATCTCTCTCGATTGTGAAATTCGCCAGCGCTTCCAATCGCCGGCCTCGTTCGCCGAACGGAGCAATTCGTTGACACGCTTGGTCAACCAATGCTCGCGCTCTGGCGCGGCTCCCTTCGATCCCGAGCAATTCGGGATACGTCAATTTTCCGTGACCCGAGTCCTTCCGAACTTGCTTTCCCATTTTGTCGACGTCTCCCGTGACATCCAAGAGATCGTCCGCAATCTGAAACGCCAGCCCAATACTCTGACCGTAAAACCGCAGCGAATCCAACATCTCGACATTCGCCCCGCCGATTCTGGCTCCCAGCGTCAAGGACGACGTCAACAGCCGCCCCGTCTTTCGTTTGTGAATCGACTCCAGATGTTCGATCGTTCGCACTCCGGACGCCTCGCCTTCCAGATCCACGACTTGTCCGGCCACCATGCCGCGGCAACCGGCGGCCGATGCCAAATCCGCACAACACTTTGCGGCGACGTCGGCCGGTCGCACATCCGCCGCGAGGATCTCAAACGCCAAAGTCAGCAACGCGTCGCCCGCAAGAATGGCCGTCGCCTCGTCAAACTGCACGTGGTTGGTGGGTTTGCCGCGGCGGAGGTCGTCGTCGTCCATGGCGGGCAGGTCGTCGTGAATGAGCGAATACGAGTGAACCATTTCGATGGCACACGCAGCCGGCATGGCATCCTTCGCGTCGCCGCCACACGCTTCGCAGGCGAGCATTACCAAGACCGGTCGCAGCCGTTTTCCACCGGCCATTAAGCTGTACGACATTGCTTCGCGAAGTCGTGGGGGGCAATCGGCGTCTTGCTCTAGGTATTGCAGCAAGCCGTCTTCGACGCGCAATCGCAGCGATTCCCAGGTTTGTTCGAGCAAGACATTTGCGTGAGGCATGAAATTCGCGCCCAATGGTGGTCCGTCACCCATGGACTGTGTCTCGACGGCGGTCAGCCGTGGAAAGCATCGAAGCAGCGGGCGGGAAGTTGACCGAATGTGGGAATGCGGCGGGGCAAAAGCGGCGGAAACCTAATTCATCCAAGCTGTTGCGACAAGGTGATTCGACGCGTAACTTGATCGGTTGTCTTCGGAATCCCCAACCGAAGGAACCGGACGCTAGCGCGTGGCGGCTGATTTCATTATCCGCTGGGCGCTGGCCCTGTAGCCAGGGTCGCCAGACCGTGGTTTTCGGTGGCATCCCACCGTCTGGCGACGCTGGCTACGGTAAAGTAAGTGCCATTGGGCGCTAGCCCACAACTTCGTTGGGGGATCGGGGTCTGGCTTACGTATTTCAGATTTGGCGGGCGTTCGACGTGGAATTCATCAACAATGGCAAACCGCCAAATCTGAAATCCGTAAGCCTG
>JAQBZS010000214.1 GCA_027622115.1 Planctomycetota bacterium
ACGGTGCAGCTAGGCTAGGGTGGCCGGGGTTGGAGCGAGGCACGAGCGAAACCCCGGAGGCGCTGTTAGCGCCGGGGTTTCGCTCGTCCGCCCCTAATTGATACATGCTGATACAAGCGGGACCTCGGAAGCGGAGTTCATGGAAATCGACAACTCTGTCCGCATCGCATTCTGCATTACGGACCTCGACTCCGGCGGAGCGGAACGGGCGCTCGTGGAAATCGTCACGCGACTGGATCGAACCGCGTGGGAACCGCACGTCATCTGTTTGTCGCCACCGGGTGAACTCGTTGCGATTCTTGAATCCAACAACATCCCGGTTGAGTGCCTGGGCCTGAAAGGGCTCCGAAATGCCTGGGTGCTCGTACGGCTCGTGAGCAGGCTGCGACGCATCCGACCCGTTCTCCTGCAGACATTTCTGCACCACGCGAACATCGTCGGTCGGCTCGCAGCCAAGTTGGCTCGCGTGCCGCATGTGGTGTCTGGAATTCGCGTGGCGGAGAAACGGTCGCGATTCCGGTTGCGAATCGATCGGTGGACGGACCGCTTCGTCGATCGGCATGTCTGCGTTGGCCAGGCGGTCGCCGAGTTCGCCGCGACCGTCGGCGGATTGCCGCGAGAAAAACTGGTCGTGATCCCCAACGGTGTCGATCACGACGCGTTTTCCTCGGCGGCGAGCGTCGACCTGCACGCTGAATTCGGCATCCCGACGGATCGGCGGACGTTTTTGTTCGTCGGTCGTCTCGATCCACAAAAAGCTCCCGAAGTCCTTCTACGTGCGTTTGTGGATCTGCAACCGAGCGAGGCCGGCGCGCATTTGCTGTTTGTCGGCGATGGTCCCGACAGAGCCGCGCTGGAAGCGACCGTGATGTCCCATGCCGTGGACGACTGCGTCACGTTTGCCGGCCGAAGGAGCGATGTGCCGGCGATCATGGCCGCGGCACACAGCCTCGTTCTGCCTTCGCGGTGGGAAGGCCTGCCGAACGTGATTCTGGAGGCCATGTCGGTCGGTCTGCCGGTCATCGCGACCCGCGTGGAAGGATCGAGCGAATTATTGGCGGGTGGCCGATATGGAACGCTTGTGGAGGTCGATTCACCCACCGAGCTGACGGCCGCGATGAATCGCCATCTGGAGACCCCCCAGCACGCCCAAGAACAGGCTCAGGCCGCGCAACTCATGTGCCATTCAGAGTTTACGTGGCAGGAGTGCTCCAGCCGCTTCGCAAACCTGTACCGCTCATTGCTCGCCGAATAGCCCCGAAATCCCAATCGCCGGGCATGTTCGATTCGATTCTCAAAAAAACGGGATTTTCCTCAATCCCTGTCGCAGTACGGACCTACGTTCCGACGCGACCACGCTTCCCGCCCCGCGCGTTCGAGCCCCACTTGACGGTCCAAATCCCGATGGTAAATTCACGCCCGAATGGTGATGAATGGGGAGTTGTGGGGATAAATGTCACTCACCGGAACATATCCTCGGAACCTGGACGAAAAGTACCGTTTGGCGGTCCCGAAACGGCTGCGAGACGACTTTGGACAGTCACCGCTCAAGAGTCTGATTGTGGCTCCGGGAACGGAGCAATCGCTGAGTTTGTTTTCGGACACGGCATTCACCAAGGTCGCGGCCCTCCTCGCTGGCCAAGCCGCTTCAAGTGAAATGCGGAGTTATCAGCGGCTGTACTATGCGAGGGCGGAACGAGTCGATCTCGACAGTCAAGGTCGCATTCGTTTGCCGGAGCGATTGGTGAAGCTTGCGAATTTGGAACACGACATTGTCTTATTGGGAGTCCACGATCACGCGGAGATTTGGTCAAAGGAGAATTGGCAAAGCTTTTTGGACCAGCACGAGTCGGAATTCGATCAACTGGCAGCCCAAGTGTTGTCATCGACGTGAGACCATTCAAAAGGGAACGAAAAAGTGGAGCGGGGAACGACTGTCGTAATGCGACACTTTTTTGCGTTGAGTGTTCCCGCTGCCTTACCGGGCAAGAGCGGTTAGGACGGACACGGATGTCCGCGGTTCGGTGCTGACAAGCATCGCTCCAGGCCATTCCCCACGAGCAAGCGGCACGGATGACCGCTCGCGGGGAATGGCCTTCTTTTTGCGCCGTGGAGTACCGCTTGACCATTGTCCCGTGACCGCTCGGGACAATGGTCCCGAGCTACGGTCGAGTTGGCAGGTTTGCGTTTGTCGCAGTCGCCAAGCGTTCGATTGAGATCGACCAGGCATTGCCTGATCGATCTTGTTGGTCGTCCTTGATGCGAACTTTGAGCCCAATGTCTTTGGCGCTCGGCAACGACATCGTGACGTCGAACGACACTTCCGCGTCGAAATCGAGTTTCGAAATCGCTGCAAACTCGATTTCGTTCTTCCGCAACGAAACCTTCGAGGGACCGCTCGCCGCATCGAAACGCATACTCGTTGGAAGCGACATTCCAACTGTAACATTCGTCGCGGGAGACTTGTCCGTGCGCCGAATGCGAACGCGGCAGCGGACTGCATGCAGCGATTCCGCATCCACCATGTCGGTTGTCGATGCGACATGACCAGTCTGTTTGACCGTTCCTTTGCTCAAGCTTGCACCGAGCGGACCCGCGTCACTTGTTGCTACGAATTTGTTCGGAGTCGCGGCGTCAACGGGAACCGATTGATTGAGTCGTTCCGACTTCAAGTTGGCCATCGATTGCTGAATCTCCGCGATGGCATTCTTTGCGGTCGCGCCTTCCGACTGATCCGAGTTCGGTCCGTCAAACAACGACAGGGCTTTCTCACCTTGATCATTGGGTTCGCCCGCCTCCGGTTTCTGATCGAACGGATTCTCGACCGTGACCCGAGGTTGCGGCGACTGCTGAATGGATTTCGAGGTGGGTAGATCGACAAACGGGTTGAATTCAGTGCTGTTGAATTCAGTGCTGTTGTTCGCGTCGTTCAACGGCTTGGCCGACGTTTTGAAATCAGGCAAAAGTCTCGGTTCACTTGGTTCGACGTTCGATTCAGACGCCTCTGCACCATTCGGATCGTCATCGAACAAGCGATGGTCGGACTTCAACGGGTCGACGGTTTTCGAATGACCATCAGTCCCAGGTTGAAGCTTCGAGGAAGTCAGTTGGAATCGATTCTCGATCGGCTCGGCATCGCGGATCGGTTTCGCGGACTTCACCGCAAGCTTGTCCGGAGCCTTGGCTGACGATCGTGAATCCCTAGAACGGGCAATTTCAAGGCGTTGGCGAGCTTCATCAGGTGTGAGCCCGTAGCGCTGAATCGCCGCCTGCCCGGATTCGGTGGGACGCGGAGCTTGAGTCAGCATGCGATCTCGCGAAGCACTGAACAGCGAGACGCGCGGGGCGAGGTCCGACAAGGATTGAGCACGCTGGATATCCACTTGGATCGCGCAACCCATCACAAGCAACCCAGCCGACGCCGCAAGAGCACGGAACACACGATTCATTCTTCGCCTCGTGAGCTGTCGGAATCACAATCAAGAGCCTGCGCATCACGATCAAGCTGCGCACAACTCGGCACTTCCAACCGTATCGACTGTGCGGGTTGTAGGGATTGAGGTTTCTTGACGATTCGATTGGGATTGCCAGGATGACCACGGGCACGCCCCCGCAGGAGTCGCGCGTTTTGTTTTGCGGTTTCTTGTCGCGCGATCTACGCTTGGAGCCGTCACCTTTATCTTTCAACCGAGGATGATTCCATGCCCGAGATCGACAAGTTTTTCCATGCCGTTCACAAGAACGAAGGTTCGGACTTGCACCTCTGCACGGGCACGCCGCCGATGGTTCGAGTGCATGGCACGATCACGCCGCTCAACGTCCCGCCGATGGAAGGCGATGCGATCCAGACGATGCTCGAAGAGATCATGCCCGAAACCAACCGCAAGGAATTCCTCAAGGGCGGCGATACCGACTGGGCTTACGAATTGCCGGGCATCGCGAGATTTCGTTGCAACGCATTCCGAGACCGCAAGGGGCCGGGCGGCGTGTTTCGTATCATCCCCGCCGACTTTCTGACGGCCGAACAGCTCAATCTGCCACCCTCGGTCCTGGATCTATGCATGCTCAACAAGGGGTTGGTGCTGGTGACCGGCCCCACGGGTTCCGGTAAAAGTACGACATTGACCGCGATGGTGGACTACATCAACCAGCGCCGCCGCGAGCACGTCATTACAATCGAAGACCCGATTGAATTCGTGCATGAAAACAAGAAGTGCCTGATCAACCAGCGAGAAGTCCACAATCACACGGTGTCATTTTCACGGGCTCTCCGCGCGGCACTGCGGGAAGACCCGGACATTGTGCTCGTGGGGGAAATGCGTGATCTCGAAACGACGCACATTGCCATCGAGACTGCGGAAACCGGCCACTTGGTATTCGGCACACTCCACACGACGACGGCGTCATCGACAGTGGACCGCATCATCGACCAGTTCCCGTCGGACCAGCAGGCACAAATCCGCACGATGCTGGCGACCAGCTTGAAAGGCGTGATCGCACAGACTTTGTGCAAACGGAAACCGAAGGGTCGAATCGCCGCGATGGAAATTCTCATCGTGACGAGTGCCATCGGAAATCTTGTCCGAGAAGGCAAGACGTTTCAGATTGAGTCGCAGATTCAGGTGGGCGGAAAACACGGCATGGTGTTGCTGAACGAATCGCTCCGCCGACTCACGGAAGCCGGCAACATCGAACCGCAGGAAGCGATGAATCGAGCCGTCGACAAGAACGGCATGAAGGAATTGCTCAAGCGTCTTGGGATCGATCTCGACGAAATTGACATCCCCGATGAATGATCATCATGAATCCGATTGTTCACCGGAGTCTGCCTCAACTGAATTTTGCAAACCAAGTCCGATCAACCACTTATCTGGTTCCTTTCGATTTTTCTGCTTGATCGAACGTCTGAGTTGCTTTATCAAGGCTCTGCGGCCTGTTGGTGGAGGTTGCCGGCTTCCACTTGGTTTTTCTTCAGTTACTTGCAGTAAAGCTTCCGTTTTGGCCCAACTGGCACCAATTCCTTCGAGTGATTCAGCTTGTCGTTTTCCTGTTTTTCTTCACGTTTTGGGAGTGCGCTATGTTTTTGACGCGTCGCCGGAGTGGATTTACCCTGATTGAATTGCTGGTGGTGATTGCCATCATCGCAATCTTGGTGGCACTATTGCTGCCAGCCGTGCAGCAGGCACGGGAAGCGGCTCGCCGCTCAAGCTGCAAGAATAACCTGAAGCAGATCGGTCTTGCATTGCACAACTACCACGACACACACGGATGTTTCCCCATCAATTACGGAACCAATTACAGCCCAGGGGCGGGCAGCAACCGGTCGTTTTCGTGGGCGACGATGATTCTGCCGCAAATGGAACAATCGAACATTTACAAGACACTTAGCTTCAACCAGCGCACGAATTGGGGCGCTAACCTAACCGCGTCGAATGCGGTGATCTCAAACTATTTGTGCCCCTCCGATGCCGGTAACGGCAACGGGAAGCTCGGCGGACGCTCGAACGGTGGCGGAACTCGGGCTGTCAGCAATTACCGTGCAGTGGCGGGAAGCAATTGGCAATGGGGCATCGCATTTCGTACCACGCAGGGTCGATGGGCGAACGACTACAACGGGCTGGACCACGGAAACGGCATGATCTGTCGTCAAACCGGGCGTTCATCGCCGGTCACACGGATCCGCGACGTCACGGACGGTACAGCCAACACGCTGGCTGTGGGCGAGAGCTTGCCTGGGAAATGCGATCACTGCTGGTGGTGGTGGTTTAACGGCGGAACTGGGAATGTTTGCATTCCGCTGAACCATCCGAATTACATTAACCGAACAACTCCCGGAAACTGGCCGTGGACGTACGGTTTTGCCAGCCTTCACGTCGGCGGTGGTCAGTTTGCATTGGCGGACGGTTCAGCCCGGTTTGTCAATGAAAACGTCAACATCGGAATCTATCGTGCGCTCGGTTCAATCTCCGGTGCCGAGATTATCGGTGAGTACTAAACCTGTCCCAATACACCATTTGATCGTGCTTTCGGAGTTTTACTAATGCGTATGATTTCAAGGTTGCATCGTCTCGGTGCTGCCGCGCTTCTTGCAGTCTTGTATTCGGGATGTGGCGGTTCCGAGAACGTGGACACGGTACCCGTTACCGGTGTTGTCACGGTCGATGGTAAGGCAATTGAAGGTGCCACCGTGACATTTACGCTTGCTGAAGGAAGTGGCAAAGCCGCGAGTGGAACGACCGACGACGAGGGAAAATTCTCGTTACAGACCTACGTGGCAGACGATGGTGCCGCCATCGGCAAACACAACGTGACGATCTCGAAAGTTGGCGGCGGGAATTCCGTTCCGTCCAGCGATCCGGATGAAATGGAAAAGGCACCGATGGAGAGCCCCATTGCGGAGAAGTATGGAAATGTGGAGACATCTGAATTGACGGAGACCGTCACCAAAGATGGAAAGAACCACTTCGAGTTTAAGTTGTCGAAGTAGCGCGTTGCTGAATCGCTCAAGTCACTTGAGGCCACCTTTCTGGGTGGCCTCTTTTTTTGGGGGGTCGTCACTTCCGAGGTCAGGCTTACGGATTTCAGGTTTGGCGGTCGGTGGACTTTGGCTTCATCAAGAACGTCAACCCGCCAAATCTGCTCGTTTAACCGCAGTGCCCAAAGGGCCGCGCGTTTTCGGTGTGCCGACACGCGCGGTTCGTTGGCACTGCGGTTAAACGAACTTCGCGGCACGTTTGATAGCGGGCAGAATCAATTAAGTCGCAATCGACGGAATTGCGGTGTCGTTGGGCAATCCGCGCGATCGAATTGAGCAACGGTTGCCGCGAAGCTGTGTTCGCTGCGAGTGTTGTTGGAGGAATCCCCTGCACGTCGCAGGATTCTCCTGGATTATCACGACCGGCGGGACATGTTTGATGGTACGAGGAGTTCAATGGGCTGATTGAACTCGATTCGGTCCGCCGCTTCCCCGTGGTGCTTTCGCCTCTTAAGGGTCGAGAATTCGATTCTCGTCCGTCCGGAATTCGAAAAGGCAACCTGTCGCGAGGCAGGGACGCAGAGCCAGGGGTCTCGAAAGAGATTGCCAGGCGATCAAGGTTCCGCCGCCCGTGTTCGGGCGACCTGACGAGGAGAAGCGTCGTGAGCATTCATTCGGCCCGTCGCGTTGCGCTGTGCGCATTGTCCACTCTATTTGTGTGCTGGACGACATCAAACTTACGTGGGGACGAAGTCCCGGAAGTTGTGCATGTCGAAGAGGACTGGGAGGTGTTGATCGGTGCTCCGGATCCCGACAACTTCAGCCCACAAATCTCCAACGTCATGTCACCAAGTGGCGACGTCACGGGTTTGCACGCCGTCTTGGAATTGAATCATCAAAGCCAACCCGCTTTCTACGGCGGCGGATTGCAATTGCAGATGTGGACGGGAGACCGAGCGATCAGCTTTTCCAATTCACGCTCGGTGGCCACGCTTGGCAAACCCAGCGAATCGTTGACGTATACGCTTTCGATGAGCGTTTCCGAGAGCGTGTTGAAAATCGAAGTCCTCAACGGCACGAGCCAAACGTGGGGCGTGTTCGGCGGCGAATCGCGGTTGAAACTCGAACGAGCGACAACGCTCAAAACGCTCGCTGGCTATTCCCACGCGGTTTCCGCCAAGCGATCCAGTATCAGCTTCGGCGGCAACCGCGTGCGGAAAATGCTACTCAAAGAGGTCCGCTACTACGCCGGAAACGGCAAGCTGATTACTCGCCGAGTGGTGGACTTGATCGTTCATCAAACGCCGGATTGAACGTCTCAATCTCGACGCTCTTAAGACTAGGGTCTTTTCGGACAACGCCGAACACGGGAGACAAATCATGCAAGGCACTCCAATCACACGCCACCTGCGTGGAAACCGCTCGAGTGCATTTCGAACAATTCCTCAAGAGCGACGAGCGGGCACGATCCTGGTCCTCGCCGCCGCCTTGCTGGTGATGGTATTCGCGTTTGTGACGTTTACCGTGGATGTGGGTTACATCACGTTGACCAAGTCCAAACTGCAATCCGCCACGGACTCGGCGACCTTCGCGGCCGCGCAAGAGCTGTCGCGAGGCCTCGGTCCGAATCCCGAACTTTCGCCAACTTCGGTCGAGTCGATCGCAAGGGCGGCGGCCATCGAGCTTGCATCCGCGCACGACGCCGGTGGATTGGCGTCCGTTTATTTGAATCCACAACGTGACATTCGATTCGGCCAGATCACTTGGGACGCGACTGCCGACAGTTGGTCTGAAACGCTGGATGTCGGCCCGTTCAATTTCGTGCAAGTGACGTCGCGTCGCGATCAGGGCTCCGTGCAAAACGGTGACTCGGACCTGCATCTGTTTTTCGGCCCGGTGATCGGCTACGGCACGGCGAAGCTGACCGCGCATTCGGCCGCCGGCATGCTGGTCGGCAACGGGTTTAAGATCCCGAGTGGAAGTAGCCAGACGTCGGGGGTGTTGCCATTTGCGTTCGATCTGCCGACGTGGGACGCCATGCTGCAAGGGACCGGCAGCGACAACTACACGTTCGATCCCGCAACCGGTGCCATTACTTCCGGTGCCGACGGTGTATTGGAAGTCAACATCTATCCCGAAGCCGCCAACAACGGCAATGGCAACGGCGGTGGCAACAACGGGAATTCGAATTCATGGACGCCCGGCAATCGCGGCACCGTGGATCTCGGCAATCCGAACAACAGCACGGCGGATTTGAAGCGACAGATTCTCTTGGGACTCAACGACAGTGATCTGGCCTACTTTGGAGGCGAGTTGAGCTTTGCCAATGGTCCGATCGACGTGAACGGCGATCCGGGAATCAGCGCCGGCATGAAAAGCGAACTGGAATCGATTATCGGTCAATCGCGAGCGATCCCGATCTTCACGCAGGTCACGGGCAACGGAAACAACACGACGTACACGATCGTCAAATTCGTCGGCGTGCGTATTCTGGCCGTCAAATTGACCGGCAGTAACAAATACGTCATTGCACAACCGGCACCGTATAGTGACGCCACGGTGGTGCCGGACACGACGGGCATTCCGATTCAAGACGCAACAATCTTCACCCCGTTTAAGCTCCTCAGATAACGCTGTCGATGCGAAGGCGTGGAAGGGTGAAGTTGGGTGTTGAAAACTCGCTCTCGACTGCTGATCTAAATAGCTGAGCCCGATTCGCGGACAGCGGTTTGAGTCTATGCAGCAAGCGTTTTCAACACGTTACGATTTCGTTTC
>JAQBZS010000215.1 GCA_027622115.1 Planctomycetota bacterium
TCATCCAGTCACGCAACGTGGCGTGGGCTTCATTCTTCAGTCGGTTCGCGAAGACGGCAGCTGGCCGATCGATACCAATCTCGCCACCTGGGTGACGACGCTGTCCGTGAATGCGCTGGCGGACGACGTGCCAACCGCAAACCGTGCGGACATTCTCAAGTGGGTGATCGAGCAGCAGTATCGGGTGGTGCATCCTTATACGAACGCCGATCCTGGCGGCTGGGCGTGGACCGACTTGCCCGGGGGCGTGCCGGATGCGGACGACACGCCCGGCGGAATTCTCGCCGTGCTCAACCTGCGACACGACTCTAGCAACGATTCGGAGCAAGCCGTCGTCACACGGGCGTCACTGACCGCAGCCGTTCGCTGGCTGCTGGATTTGCAAAACCGAGATGCTGGGTGGCCGACATTCTGTCGAGGTTGGGGCAAACTGCCGTTCGATCGCAGTTCGGCAGACATTTCCGCACATGTGATCCGCGCGCTGTACGCAACGTCCGAACTCGAAACCGATTTGTCATTGCCGCCCGCTCTTCAGAAATCCGCAGTTGCCGCGATGTCGCGCGGATTCAAGTTTCTCGAAACGGTTCAACGGTCGGACGGAAGCTGGCTCCCACTCTGGTTCGGCAATCAATTCGTCAGCGACGACGAAAACCCAACATACGGGACGGCTCGCGTGCTAATGGCGTATCGCGACACCGTCCGACTGCAGTCCGCAGCCGCCCAACGAGGACTCGACTGGTTAATAGTGAATCAAAATGACGACGGAGGCTGGGGCGGGAGTCGCGGAATTGAATCATCCGTCGAGGAATCGTCGCTCGCGATCGAATCGCTCATCGGCAGCGGATTCTCGCGGCAGTTTGAGCCCGGTGAAGGCGACGAACCGGACCAACCCAGGCAGGAATCGATCAAAAAGGGCCTGGCATGGTTGATGTCGCGGGTCGAGTCGGGCACCGTGCATCAACCGACTCCCATCGGTTTCTATTTCGCCAAATTATGGTACTTTGAGAGTTTATATCCCCTGATCTTTGCGGTCTCTGCCTTGCGCCGCGCAGTTTTGACGGGGTGTCTTGCGGACTCAACCGATTCCAGCTGAACCGTGCGTGCCGAATCGCACACGAGTCAGCACCGAACGTAGTCACCGTCGCCAGACGGTGGAACGTAGCCGCCGTCGCCAGACGGTGGAACGTAGCCGCCGTCGCCAGACGGTGGATCCGGTGCGAAACCTCCGTCTGGCGACGGTGGCTACAATCAGGAGTCGCGAGTTCGCAAACGCGGAGACGCTGTGCTAGTTTATTAGCACTTCGAGTTGGATGATTTGGTCGAAAACGGAGCTGTCGATCGACAGTTTCGAACGCATCGAGGAGCCGACATTGACGATCGCAACTACTGAGACGTCCCAGGATCAGGTCATCGAAACGACGAGCGACTTTTCGGACCAACCGAAGAAACGAAAGCGTCGCCGCTCGACCAGTCATCTGAAAGCGGTTCCCGAAACGCTCGCCATGCGCGAACGCGTGAAGGCGGCGGCCGAGCAATTTGCGGAAGGGCTGAACAAGGCCGAACCGTTCACGAAGGACGAACTTGAGGGATTCGCGCGGACGCTGTTGGATCAGCTTGAACTGCCCGAAAAATTCCTCGGATTTGCGATGGTCTTGATTGGCAACTTCTTCTGGAAGCGGCAATTCATGGCCATCCCGTATTCGCGGCGGTTGCTGTTGCTGCCACACTGCTTGAAGCACGCGGAAGGCTGTCCGGCCGAGTACGACGAATTTGGACTCGACTGCGAAAGCTGCGGGGCTTGCTCGATCGCGGACTACAAAGTCAAAGCGGAAAAGTTGGGCTACAAGGTCTTGGTGGCGGAGGGATCGCCCATCGTGCTCAAGATCATCGTGGCCGGTTACATCGACGGGATTCTGGGCGTCGCCTGCCTCAACGTCTTGGAAAAGGCGATCGACAAAGTGTTGATCACGGGCGTGCCGTCATACGCCGTTCCGTTGCACACGGGCGACTGCAAGAACACATCGCTCGACGAATCCTGGGTCTGGGACGTGCTCGAAAAATACGAGCCGATGGAAGAGAACCAAACCCGCAGTTACGTGCCGTTGATGCGCGCTGCCAACCATTTGTTCGACAGTAACTTCGACCGCCTGTTGCCGCGCGTTCGTGCCACAACCACGGAGAAAGCTGCGAGTCCGCTCGGGAAGACCGAAGACATCGCGTACGACTGGTTGGCGAAAGGCGGCAAACGCTTTCGTCCGTTCATCACATTGGCGGCATACGATGCTGCGACGGGCGGTAAGTCCTTGAAGTCTCAAGAAGGCGTGTTTGAGTTTTCTGACTCGGTCGGTCGCGTCTCGATGGCGATCGAAGCCTTCCACAAAGCGTCGCTCGTGCACGACGACATTCAGGACGACGACCTTTACCGCTACGGTCGAGAAACGTTGCATCGCGCTTACGACGTCGGCATGGCCATCAACGTGGGCGACTACCTGATCGGGCTGGGATATCGACTCGTCAATTCCGCCCGCTCGGAACTCGGCGCGGAAGTGGCCTGTGACATTCTCGACCGCATGGCAATGGCGCACATCAAGTTGTGTGACGGTCAGGGAGCCGAAATGGCTTGGCAGTCGTCGCCGGACTGGACGATGACTCCTTTGGAAGCCTTGCAGATTTACGCTCTGAAAACGTCGCCAGCGTTCGAAGCGGCCTTGTATGCCGGCCTGCGAATGTCCGGGCCGATGGACGCCTACGATGAAATGGTCCCGGTCTTTTGCCGCCATTTGGGAGTCGGATTCCAGATTCTCAACGATCTGAAAGACTGGTGCGGCGACAGCAACAACAAGCTGGTCGCCGGCCAGGATGCCTTGGCGTTGCGGCCCACTGTCCTGCTCTCGCTGGCGATTCAAGCCGCGAACGAACAACAACGTCGGGATCTCGAATCGATTCTCACCGGCGTTGGTGACGAAGAGCGTCGCATCGCGGAGTTGAAGCACATCTTCGACGTGTGCAACGTCTTCGAAAAAGCGGAGGCTTTGGTGGACAAATCCCGAGCCCGCGCCGAGGCGTTGGCGGACGACGTCGAATCCGACGAAGTTCGACAACTGCTGTACTTCCTGGTCGACACCGTGCTCGCTCCCGAAGAAGAACCGGTACCGATTCACCCCGACGTGCTGGTCCCCTTGCCGGTGACTCAACACGTGGGCGCTGTTTGACGAGCGACGTTATGCCTCTTTGTTTGCGAAACCCGCATAGCGTGGCTGCGGTGCTGGAGACTCGCCCGGCTGACGTGATCGAGATCCGTATCAGCGGCCAGGCGGGAAACGACGCGTGGTCGGCAGTCATCGAGACCGCGAAACGGCAGCGGGTGCCGGTGATTGGTCGCGGTCAAATCCCCGTCAATCGAAGAGGCGGCGATCAAGGACGGCGCAGTGCGACGGTCGAAGCCATCGTCAAACCGCGAAGCGACGCTGCGTTGGAATCCCTCTTCGCGGATGAAGACGCTCGTGGCGTGTGGCTGGCCTTGGACCACATTCAAGATGTCCACAACATGGGCGCCGTCATTCGGTCAGCGGCATTTTGGGGAGTGAAGGGCATCGTGCTCACCAAGGACCAATCGGCGCCCTTGAATGATGCCGTTTATGACGTGGCCAGCGGCGGCATGGAATACGTCCCCATCTGCGTCGTGAACAACCTCGTGCGCGGCATCAACGCCGCCAAGAAGTCGGACGTGTGGGTTCTGGGCACGAGCGAACATGCCGACCATGACATCAGCCAGGTGGACCGGAATCGCCGGTGGTTGGTGATCGTCGGCAACGAGGAAAAGGGGATACGCCGATTGACTCGCGAAAACTGCGACGAACTCTGCCGGCTCACGTCACGCGGCAAGGTGACGTCGCTCAATGTCTCCGTGGCGGCAGGTTCGCTGCTGGCGATCCTGAATCAGTAAATCAATCATTCTGTTTCGGCAAAAAGCTGCGTGGTTCAGCCGTGAATGCGTCCTTCTTTTCCTGCGTGGCGAAGAACCACAGTCGATCTTGAAACACTGCACCAAATGTGGGCGATCCCTCAACCAACGTGGCGTCGAAACGCAGCGAGTGGGCACACACGCCACCCCACGCCGGCCAATACCGCTTCGGGTTTTCGACGAAGCGGCCAAGATGTTCTTGCGATGCAAAGCACAGTTTGGCCCCTTTGTATTCGTGCGAAAATTGCTTTGAACCCATCACCATGGTTTGCTCGTCCAACAGACTGCACAGGCAGACTCGTCCGAAGGAATACTCGGGGCGTTCGAGCTGCGACTTGTCTTGAGCGGCAGTTTGGCGGACGGTTTCCGGATTGGCAGCGGGCGTCGGTGGTGCGATTTTCTGAGGTGCGTTTGTCTGAGCACTTGGGGAATCGGTCGGCTTTTGAACGTCGATGGCAACGGGTGGTTGCGAGTAAAGCTCGAACGGCTGATTCTTGGCACCGACGGGAGCGTTCGTCGGCATTGGTGGTGGTTGAACGGCCGGAGTTTCGTTGCGGGCGACCAACTGCGGTCGAGTCTGAGTGCCTTCAGCCGCCGGCTTGACTGGCATCGGTGCGGCGGCAGACGGCTCGTTGTTCTGGACGGCACCATTTGCCCCATTGTCCGAGTTCGGCAGAGGTTGCGAGGTCACCGGCAAAGGCTTTTCGAATCGAGGCAGTTGTTGCTTCAACTTGTCCGCGGATTGAAATCCCGCCAACTTCGCCAGAATCTTGCGATCGGCAGAGATGACGACGCTGCTGGGCACGTATTGCACTTTGATTCGCTGCGTCAGCGTCTTCTGTTCGTCTGCATCCACTTTGACGGGAATGAACGACGAATTGATCAACTTCACGATGTCCGGATCGGCGAGCGTGCTGTTGTCCATCTTCTTGCAGTAGTTGCACCAGTCCGCCGTAATCTGGACGAACATGTGCTGTTTCGTTCGCTCGGATTCATTGAGTGCGTCGAGGAAACTGTTTCGCCATTGAATGCCGTCCGCATACAGCGACGGCACATGCAGCATGACGATCAATCCGAAGACAAGCAGCGATGGGTGGCGCATGGGTTGGGCCTTAGATAGTTGATTCGATCCCTTCGTTTGGATTTATCGGCACAATGGGTTGGTACATTGATTTCACTTCGGCATCCGTTTCATTCGAATTGGATTTCGTGCGATTTCCTGCAAGAAAACGGGGAAATCGCTTCCTTAACGCGCTGTTCGTTCCTGGTGAATTCGGCCAATTCCGCGTGTCTCTCGTGCGAAGTGGGTGGCGCGCGGATCGTGGCGCGCGGAATAGGCCCTAACTCGGGCAATGGATCGGACTGATCCGACTGATCCGTCCAATTTCCTGACCATCTTGCGCAGGATTACGTTGATATCACATTCATGCTTTGATGAGGTTTCGATGAAGTTGTTTCAAACTGTCGTGTTGATTGCCGCGTGTTCGCTGGTCGGCCACGAACGGCACGCCGTCTCGAACGAGCCCATCGTTTTGGCTCAGTTGCCGGTCACGCAGCCTGCGGCAACGCAACCAGAGTCAGGAGATGTGTCGCCAGCCGAATCGCGGGCGGCCGAGAAGCGACTGGCGATCGCCGGAGTGACATCGTGGTTGGTTTCCCATGTCCCGTTGACTCCCGACGAGGAACGCCAACGAGCGCGCGCGTTGCAGCGACAAGTCGAAACGAAACACAACACGCTGCCGTGCCCGCGTTCCATCAATGCGGTGCTCGATCGGTTGGTGAAACAGCTTCCCCAAGAAATGCGGCGCCCAGGCGATGGCTACGAAGTCCGCGTCCTCGATTGCGACGACATCACCGCGTTCACCGTCGGTGGCGGAGTGATCTATTTGAGCGATGCGTACTTGAACGCTCTCACTGCCGACGCCAATCAACGTGACGATCGCTTGGCCTTTGTGCTGGCGGGTCAACTGGGGCATCTCTGCCGAGGACATTGCCGCTTCGCGTTTCAACTCGACGACTTACGAGTTGCGTTGGATGACCGTGCGAATCGTCGGAATAGTCAACTGTTGCGTGCGGCATTGCGATCAACCGTGGACTTGACCGAAGAGCAAGTCTCGCTCGTCGTCTTGCCCCGCCAAATCAATCAAGCGGACTTGTTTGCCCTGCACCTGTGCCGAAATTCCGGCTTTGACGTCGGTGCTGCAATCGGCGCACTGCAACCGCTGGCAACGGTCGTCAATCGCAAGTCCGTTGATCCCACGCACCGCGACACCGCCGTGTCGCTGCAGGATCGAAAGGTCAACCTGCGAGCGGAGATCGACGGACTGCTCCCTGCCGAGTCGGCGGATTATGGACTGCGCGAATATCGAGACGGCGGATTTCAAGCACTGGGCCGATTGCCTGTGAAAGCCGGAGAGCGCGCTATCGTCTTCGTCCACGGTATGGAATCCGGACTGCCCGTCTTCAGAAACTTTGCGCGGTCACTCGCGAAGGGGAGTGAAATCAAAGGTGTGCGGATTCTCGGCTTTCAGTATCCGAACGACATGAGCCTCAGCCGAGCGGGCATCGCCATGCACCGTGAGATTCGCAAGATCTGCCAACCGAACAGCGAATTGATTTTCATCTGTCACAGCGCGGGCGGTTTGGTGTTCCGCTACTACTCACAGGTGCTCGGTGGCGAGTTTGCACATGCGGTATTTCTAGGTACGCCACATCACGGGTCAAATCTGACCGCGCTGCGGGACCTGTTGGAACTTCGCCAATTGACGGGCGGAGTTCTGAAGTTTCAGTATTCGTCGCGGTTCGAAAACGTCGTCCGAGACGGCAATGGTCAGATTGGCTTTGACCTGACGCCCGACAGTCTTTTCCTGCGATATTTGGATCGCCACAAGTTCGATGCGTCCCGATGTTGCGTTCAGCGCGGTCGCGTTTTCAGTCCATTCAAGGCCGCCACACTGCAACTGGCGGTCTCCGCCGGACGGACGGCTCTCCAAAAGCAACTCGCCAAGAAAGAGGATCCGGATGCGTTGAGTGGTATTTGGGCGGAATTGTTGGAGCAGGTCGACTTGCCGCCTGAAGTCACGCGCGGCGATCTGGCCGTTTCGTTGGCAAGCGCCACGCTCAAGGGGGCAGAAGCGAAGACTTACGAATGCAGTCACTTTCGTCTTCCAAAGGATCCGCAAGTTATGGCCGATTCGATCCAGTACATTTCCAAAAAGCTCGACCGCAATTCGCGACGCGATTGATGGTGTACCGTTTGGCGACGGTGGCTACCGTTTGGTGTCGGTCGCAGTCTGCGTCGTTTCGCCGTCAGCCGCGGCCGTACGCGTGTCGACACGAGCTATCGAATCCGATTTAGTGTCGACACCGCATCGAGATCGGCTGATCCGACAGGCTCGCACTTTGCAGAACTTTTGCCAGCGTCAAGATCGCGTCACACGTCACCATCGAATCCTTCAGCCAAACAAAACCGGCCTGCGAGACGCCCGTTTGCGCTTCATGCGCCGTCATGGTCCTCTGCATTTCCGAAAACGTCGGACCGGTTTCCACGAATCGCACGTTGGCTCGCTGTTGCAAACGACCGACGATCGACGTGCCCCGCGACGGTTCATCATCGCGGTTGAGCGGACGGCTGCTTGGAAAATCGATGCGATCATGAACTGCCACCGTGACGGTCGGTTCGTCCGCGAGCAGGGCATCCACCACGATCTTGAACAGCCCACCGGCGTCCACGAGTTGACCGTTGTCGTCGATCAGTGAGCAGCGTTGGCCGTCATCATCGATCACAAATCCGAAGTGCGCCGAACGTCGCAAGACCTCATCCGCCACGGTGGCCACGTCTCGATCCTCGGCGTTACTCGGGTCACGCTTTCGCAGCGGAAATCGGCACGCGTGGAGTCGACAAGGGAGCTTGCCGAACAATCGCTGCAAGAGTTCGATCGTGATGCCCTGCGACGTTCCGACCACCACGTTCAACGGTCGCAGTGCATGGAAATGCTTCCACAGACCGGCTTCGTACGGCACGAAAGTGTTGAACAAGCGAATGTTGCCGGCGCGACGCGTGGCGCGTGAAATCGGCTGATCGAGTTGCGATTCAATTCTTCGCAGCCGATTTTCCAGCACGCTGCAATCGGACCAAGGGGTGCCGCCGCGGCCGCAAAAGTCGAACCCGGTCCACGATGGATCGCAGCCGGAACCGCTGACGAAGAGTCCGGCGGCGGCGGACAGATGATTGACGGCAAACCAAAACGTCGGTCGCACGGCCACGCCGATGTCGATCACGTTGCAGCCCATGCGTCGTAAGGCCGAAACCGCTCCGGTGACAATGTCCGGCGACGACGTGCGTTCGTCATGACCGACCACCACCAACGGCCGAGCTCGACCGACAAGCTGATCCGCCCGCAACGTCGCCACCAAAGGCGCATCCTGCCACAGCAGAGCCGCCAGCGCGGCCGCGATTTCACGCGATTGCGTACGCGTGACCTCGTTGAGGTACGTGCCGCGCAGACTTTCCGTCGTAACGAGTGACGGTCGCTGCACGCGTCGTTGCGCGGATTCCATTTGGCTGGCGGTGTGTCGCGGGAGCTGGCCGGCATCTGTCCGCAAGGGGCATGTGCCGCACTTGGGGTAGTAGGCCGCAAGCCGAGACAAATGAACGGCGCGCGTGATGGGGTGCGTCTCGTTCGGGCAGATGTAGAGCTTCGAATTCAAAGACTCCCGAGCGACGGGCAATTCAACGGGCGGAGTTTTCGCATCCATGCGTGTCTTGCCTACCGGCGTGTTGTTCGAGCGTCACTGAAGTGATGTAATTCGGGCACGAGCCGCCGCTCGAATCGCTCGTTGCGGCGAGCGGCGGGAATCTAGGCCACACCTCTTTTTACGGCAACGGCGACTCATGCACGTCACCGACTTTCTTAAAGCCCCGGACAAGAATTTAACGGGGACTCTCGTCGCTTTGTCGGGATCGGAGCGACTCCTGAAGTCCCAGGCGATTGGCAAGATCGCCGCCTTGGTGTTGGGCGAAGACGACGACGGTCTCGGATTGACGCGACTCCCAGGCAAGGAAACGGTCTTGGCCACCGTCATCGACGACCTGTCCACGGTGTCGATGTGGGGCGAGAAACGATTGATCGTGATCGACGATGCAGACGATTTCGTCACGAAGTACCGCAAGAAGTTGGACGCCTTTCTCCAAAAGCCGCCCAAGAATTCCGTCTTGGTTCTGGACGTACAGTCATGGCCAAAAAACACCCGGCTGGCGAAGC
>JAQBZS010000216.1 GCA_027622115.1 Planctomycetota bacterium
CCAGGCAATGTCTTCCACTGCGGAACAAAACCTGCGCCAGACTTTCGGTCGGTCAACACCAACTTTTTAATAGTCCAGGGCAGCGCCTTTCTTAAGTCTTCGATCGTCAGCCGTTCAATCAACTCTTCAGCCGACAGGCCCATCACACGGTCTTCGACCGCCAGCCGTTTAATTAACTTAACTTAGCCGTACAGCCGTAGGCGTACGCGTGTCGACATCCGCAGGGCGCGTACGCCTCTGGCTAACGGTTAAACAAGCCAACCCGACCCTTCTCTCACGAGACGTACTGATTCACCGCCGTGAAAAACATGCCCGTCTCGGCAACCGGCTCTCCGGTCATTGCGGACCAGGCATCCGCGTACATCAGCAATTGGTCGCGGTAATACTCCGCCAGCTTCGAGACGTTCGCTGCCGAGCATGCATCCGTTTTGAAATCGACGATGACCCAGCCATTCGCTTCTTTGAAGATCAAGTCGATGATGCCTCGTATCAGCATTGGCTTTCCATCGGTTTCGGGCTCGGCGTCTTGCCGGTACTCAAATGGAACTTCAGACATACAGCGACTGCCGGTTTGCGATCGCCGCCAAATGTCCGACGCCATGACCGACTTCACGATCGCAATCGCGTCGTGTTCGCGGCCAAGCAATGTGGTGCGAGACTCCGACAACGTGCTCACTGCCAACGGCAACAGGTCGATTGTTGGATTGCGAACGGCGGCTTCCAGCAAACGATGGATCGCTGCTCCCCACGCAGATCCCAATCCTCCGTCGGCATCAACTTCCGGCCGAATCTTTTCCGACAACGCGATCTCTTTTGCCGACGCAACTACGAAGCTCGGCGTCAAGATGGTCTTCCACGACTGACGAATGCCGTCCGCGGCCCGGTCGTAGTCATCCATGGAAAACGACGACGACGCTGTTTCCGGCCGCTGTCGAACTCCGGGATCTTCCAATGCCGAGCAACCCGCGAAGTGCTTCGAAAAGAATCGCCAGGGATTCTTCGTACCGCCGGATTCGCGATCCACGATGACCAAACGCGAACCCGCGCGTGTCGCCGCGACATACATCAGGCGATTCGCTTCCGCTTGCTCAAACTGTTTTTCCTCGTCCTTGAAACGTTCCCAATCCGGCGGTTGTGCGAGCAACGGTGGACTTCCGTAGTCGGTTTTCTTGCCATGCACAACGGCAAAGCCGCGCGGTCGGTCCCCCGTGCGATCGATGTGCAGTGTCGGCGGATGTAGGTAGGCCCCTGCGGTGCCGGCGAGAAACACGATGGGAGCTTCCAGTCCCTTCGCTTTGTGCAAGTTCATCAGTCGCACCGCATTCGGGTTTCGTGGACCGGCTGGCGACACATCGAACTCGCCGTCCGTCGCTTGCAGGTTCTGCAAGAAACCGAGGATGTCGCTGAGCGAATGCAGTTGTTCGCGAGCCTCGCGAAGCGATTCGACGACTTTGCCCAGCCCACCCGCTCGCAATTGGCCGGACTCTTCGGTGAGTGCTCGCGCTGCCAATCCAAGATCCGCCACGATTCGTTCGATCGCCCCGAAAAGCGGAAGTCGTCTCAGCCAATCCGCGTGTGACTTCAGGCGCCGAAATGCCTGTTCGAATCGCTTCGCCGACTCGGACGCCAACCCCTCCGGTACGGTGCCTCGAAAGTCGTAGCGTCCGCCGGACTTTCGAAATGCATACAGTTCCGGGTCGCTGAAACCGCACAAGTCGCCTCGAAGCACCGCGACCAGGGCGATCGAGTTTTCCGGTTCGTAAATCGCTTCCAGCCAATGCGTCAACAGTTGGATCTCGGTCAGCCAATCCATGGCTTTCGCGCCGCTCATTTCGTGAGGGATACCCAAAGCTTCCAACGTTTCCGCAAATGTCGTTAGATATTTCTTGTTGTGGACCAGAATCAGAAAGTCGCGGGCCTGCGCCTCGTGCGGCTCGTTCTCATCGAACTGCCGCTGCGTTCGCGGAATCGTTTGATGTTCATCCAACGCTTGGCGGATCGCGCGAGCCACGAAACTCGATTCCAGTTCGATCGCTGTGGAATCACTACAGCCCGACGGCAACTTGATCGTGCAAACACCCGTCAGGTCGCCGTCAATCTCTTCGTGTCGTCCGACTTCCAATGCGTGGTAGCTCGGTGAATACCGCGTCGCCTTGGATGGAAACACTTTCGCGAACACACGATTGATCCAGCCGATCACCGACTTTGAACTGCGAAAATTCGTCCACAATGGAATGACATCACCATTCCGAACCCGTGAATCGGCATCGTCCGGCGTGGAAACTCGACTCATGATGTCTTTCACCGTGTTGAACGTCACGATGTCGGCTCGACGAAAGCGATAAATCGACTGCTTCGGATCGCCGACGACAAACAGCGACCCTGGTAGCGGCCGACAATTCTTCCACTGCGTTTCGTGTGGATCGTCGGCCGTCAGTAGCAGCATCACCTCCGCTTGGATCGGATCGGTATCTTGGAATTCGTCGACCAACAGATGCGTGAACCGAGCCCGAAAGTACTCGCGGACCGACGGATTCGATCGCAGCAACTCGGCGGCTTTCATCAGCAAATCTTGAAAGTTGAGCACACCGGCTCGCGTGCGAATCCCGTCGTACACGTCTTTCGCCGGTCGCAGCACGCGAAAGATGGTGGCGTAGCGGCATTCCAGCCACGTCGTGAGCAGCGGCTTCGTTCGTTCTCGGAAGCTCTTCAGCCGATCCGACTCACGCTTGCCGATTTTCTCGCCACTGACGACCGGCCACATTTTCTGCACTGCCCCGACCGACCCATGAAATCGCGCCAGCAAATTCATGACGTCCGCCACGCGATCCGGTTTCACCTGCCGAATCAGACGCGGCGCTCGCTCAAAGAACTCCATTAATTTGTCGTTGCCGCGGTCACTTGGAAAACCGATCGCTTCGACAGCCTGCATGTGATCGGCGTACTCACGCATCTCTTGCATCACGGGCCGCAAATCCGGCATGGGCACGTCTTGAGTCGGCCAGTCCTCGACATCGGGGTACTGCACGTACGAATTGAACATGCTTTCCAATTGAGCGATGTCCAATCCAAGTTCTTCCAGTTCTTCAAGGACTTCGTCACGTTGAGTCAAAAAACCCGTGATGCCGAGTTCATCAAGTTCACGCAGGATGTCGTCGTCCGTGGCGTGCAGCGCGGCCACATATTCATTCCACGCCTGAGTCCGCAACAGGGCATCGGCGTGTTCTTCAATCTCGCGGAATGCCAGATCCACACCGGCTTCAATCGGACGCTCACGCAGCAACCGTGCACAAAATGCGTGAATCGTGCCGACGAAACAGCGTTCGATCTGATTCACCGCCGACTGCAATCGAGCGGCCTCATCGGTGGCCAAGCCATGTTCGACAGCATCGCGAGCCGCCTGTTCAAGCGCCACTTGAAACCGCGACCTCAGTTCAGCGGCCGCCTTCCGAGTAAACGTCACAGCGGCGATCGTGCCGACTTCGCACTTCCCGCGTCGGATCAACGCCACCATGCGATTGACCATGCTCGTGGTCTTACCCGTTCCAGCGGCAGCCTCGACCAAGATGTTGATGTCCAGTTCCTCGTTGATCCGGCGGCGTTCTTCGCCATCGGGGATGTCGCGGGATTCTTCGCTCATTGACCGTTCACTTCTTCAAATTGGGGTACGGATTCGCGTTTGCTTGGAAACCGTCGTCCCGCCACAATTCCGATTCAAATCGATTCCCGTGATGCTGCGTGCTGCCGTCAGCCAACCCACCATTGTCGAAAACTTGTTGGAAACATGTTCAGGATTGGTATCTGAGTGCGACCCACCGACCGAAGTCCAGGTCGGACGTTGATTTCTTTCGATTCGACCACCATTTCACCCACGACCACGAACACGCTTTGAACAAGATTTCGACGGTTGGTCGCAACGGTTGAGAACTCATAACTTTTGAGATACCATAGGGTTTCGTCAATTCTCCTGCGGAATCTCATCAATTTCACGCTGGTCTACTAATACTACTGCTAGAGAATTCTTATCTTTGAAAGACGACAACAAAACCTTCCTTCAATGTGGAATTCTCCAACCGCTCTAATCGTTTCAGGTGCTCAGATCGGAAGACCACTCCAATTCTACCACTCGATATTGCGAGCCGGCCTGAGTTGGACTCCCGCGGTTCAAAGGTCCGAGTACGGAAAGGCAGCCGTACGATGAAACTTCACTGTCACCGCGCCTCGCTGGCCACCGCATTTCAAGTCGTTAGCGGTGTTGTCCCCAGCAAGACTCCCAAGGACATTCTCAAGAACGTCAAGCTGCAAGTCGATGGCACCGTCGCAACGCTGATTGGTACCGATCTAGAAGTGGGAATTCGCTACACGATCCCCGGTGTCGAGCCCGATTCTTCCGGGGAAACACTGCTGCCCACGAAACGCATCATGGACATTCTCCGCGAATTGACCGCAGACAGTGTCGATCTTGAGATCGGTCCTGAAAAGATCGTGGTACGATCCGGCCAAAGCGTATTCAACCTGTCGGCGCAAGATCCTGCCGAATTTCCGGTGGTGGCCGACTTTGGAGACGACAAGTATCACGTCGTGGCTCCGAAAGACTTGCGGGCCATGATCAAGCGGACGGTCTTTGCGACCGACTCCGAAAGTACTAGATACGCGTTGGGCGGAGTATTGCTGGAACTGACCAGCGACTCGATCACGTTGGCGGCAACCGACAGTCGGCGTCTTGCGATGGTGCGGGCTGGTTGTCGAGGGGAATCGATTGACACTCCGGAAAACGCGATGCCCGTTGTGCCGTCGAAAGCAATGACGTTGGTCGAACGCAGCCTGGAAGACGACGACGACGAAGTTCGCATTGCCGTACACGCCAACGAGATTCTCTTTAAGAGTAAAAACTCGACGATCTATAGCCGGCTTGTGGAAGGCCGTTTTCCGCTTTATCGCGATGTCATTCCGCAAGGAGACGGTGCCATCGTTGATTTGGTCGTCGGCCCGTTTTATTCGGCGGTTCGGCAAGCTCAGATCGTGACCGACGAAGACAGTCGCGGCGTGGACTTCACATTTGAAAACGGCACGTTGCGAATGAACAGCCAAGTGTCCGATGTCGGACAGTCAACGATTGAACTGCCGATTTCGTACGATGCGGACCCGATTACGATTACGTTTGATCCGAGATTCGTTGCCGAATTCCTGCGAGTGCTGGATGCGGAATCGCAGGTGCAATTGCAATTGTTGGACGGCGAAAGTGCAGCCGTGTTTCGGACGGCGGACGATTACACGTATGTCATTATGCCGCTTTCCCGCGAACGCTAGCGTGGATTCATGGGGCTGCTCGGAAATGTTGTAACTTATGCGGCGATTGGCCGTTACGTGAACCGAATCAGCCGTTTGGGCGCTAGGCCCGGTTTTCCCGCGTCTGACCGGAATCGTGGCTAACGCCAAAACGGCTAATGCTTACTTCCTCGTGACGATTGGCAGGACCTTGTCGAACGGACAGGAATCACGAAAGGGGCGGACGAATCGTCCCACGACCTTGAAAGACGCGATCTCTGAATTGATCGCCGTTCGAGGCTTCACGCGTGTCGGAGCCAACACGGAGCTTCGAGAAGCCTGGCAAGAAATTGCGGGCACGCGGATTAGTCAACACACTCGGGTGATCGGTGCTTGAAATCGGTGTAGCAAATTCGGCGATGTTGAGTGAGTTGGCATCGTTTCTTAAGCATGAATTGTTGAAGGCGTATCAGGAGCGGTTTCCGAAATACAAAGTCCGCGATTTTCGATTCAAACTTAAACGTAGCTCGGAAACGAATGAAACAGTCTGAAGCTTAGCCGTTTGGGCGCTAGCCCCGGTTCTGTGATCGTCGAAACCGGGGCTAGCGCCCAAACGGCTAATGAATAATCCGGGCTAGGGTGCTTGTCCGGCTTTTTCAGATACGAAGAGTCTCAATTTCTATCTCAAGTAAAGGACTTCGATGGCAGACGAAGGTGCGCAACCCACGGGGACGACAGGAACGTCGGAGTATGGAGCGGAAGCGATTCGCCACCTGCAAGGGATCGACGGGATTCGAAAACGACCGGCGATGTACATTGGCGATACCGATCAGAGCGGCTTGCATCATCTTGTCTTTGAGGTCGTCGACAACAGTATCGACGAAGCCGTGAATGGCTTTGCGAGTCAGATCGTCGTGCAGATCAATGCGGACGAGAGCATCAGTATCGCCGACGATGGTCGCGGAATTCCGGTCGCGGCCGCCGTCGGAGATGATAAGCATCGCACCGCGTTGGAACTCGTGCTGACCGAGATTCATGCCGGCGGCAAGTTTGACAGGACCACCGGCTACAAGACCGGCACCGGCGGCTTGCATGGCGTCGGCATTACGGCGGTCAATGCCGTCAGCGAGTGGCTGGAAGCCGAAATCCGCCGCGACGGCTTTGTCTGGCAGATGGAGTTTGAAAAGGGAGTCAAGACCAGCGAACTCAAGAAGCTCGGCACGACGGAACGGACCGGAACGAAGCTGACATTCATGGCGGACGCGCAGATTTTCAGTGAAATCAAGTTCTCATTCGACACTTTGGTAAGACGACTTCGGGAACTCGCGTTTCTCACACCCAACCTGCGAATTCAACTTATCGACAAGCGCACGGACTTGACCGAAGAGTTTTATAGTGAGAACGGCCTCGTCGAGTTCGTGCAGTACTTGAATCGTACGGCGGATCCCATCATTCCCGATGTCATCGACCTCAGAGGCGAAATGGAGTCCGCGGACGGGATGGTGCAGGTGGAAGTCGCGTTGCAACATAACGATGGCTACAACGAAAACGTGCGATGTTTTGCGAACAACATCTTCAACCCGGACGGTGGAACGCACGAGAGTGGATTTCGTAGTGCGTTGACTCGATCGATGAATGCCTACGGAAAGCGGGAAAACCTGTTTAAGGATTTTCAGCCGGGCGGCGAAGATTTCCGGGAGGGCCTAACGGCGATCGTGAGCGTCCGAGTGCCGGAACCGAAGTTTGAATCCCAAACCAAGGTGAAATTGGCAAACAGCGACGTTGAAGGAATAGTAAGCTCCGTCGTCTATGACCAACTGACAAAGTACTTCGAAGAGAACCCAAAACTGGCAAAACGGCTGTGCCAAAAGGCACAGAACGCGGCGGAAGCTCGCGAGGCCGCGCGAAAGTCTCGCGAGATGGTGCGGCGTAAGGGCGCATTGACTACCGGTGGACTGCCGGAAAAGCTGCGTGACTGTCGTAGTCGCGAACTGGATATCACCGAGTTGTATTTGGTCGAAGGTGACTCGGCGGGTGGTTCGGCAGATACGGGTCGTGACTCGAACACGCAGGCGATTCTGCCGTTGCGAGGCAAGATCTTAAACGTCGAAAAGGCTCAGATCCTCAAGGTGTTGGACAATGCCGAAATCTCGAACATCTTCAAGGCGATTGGCGTTCATCCGGGTGTCGAAATGGATGTTTCAAAGCGGCGTTACGGCAAGATCATTGTGATGACCGATGCCGATGTGGACGGCAGTCACATTCGCACGCTGTTGTTGACGTTCATTTTTCGTCATATGCGACCGCTTGTGGAGGGCGGACATATCTATGTGGCACAACCGCCGTTGTACAAGGTCGCTCAGAAGGGCAAGACGCGATTCGTACAAACGGAACCGCAGATGATGAGCGAGCTGATTTCCTTGGGAATGACGGGAAATCAACTTGAGGCCAGAGAAGACGGAACAGTATTCGCCGACGAAACGTTGGAGAGGCTGGTGACTTTCATCGGCGAGTTGGATGAACCATTACAAACGTTGGAACGCCGTGGCATTGATTTGAAGTTCATTTCCGCCAATCACAGCACGGACGCCGGAATGCTGCCGCGTTATCGCGTATTCCTCGGTCGTGAGCAGTTTTGGTTTGTGGACAAGGAATCGATGGATTTGTTCCTCAAGGAAGAATCCGAACGTCGCGGCGAGGAGTTTCGAGTTGCGGATGTCATCCAGGAAGCGGAAGGGGAAGCGGTGGACTCCAAAGCCACGACGTTGCAGATTGTGGATTTGCACGAAGTCCGCAAGATCAATGCGACGCTGGACGGTCTGAAGCGGGATTACGGCATCAAGCTTTCCGACTTGTATCCGGCCGGGATGAAGGACGGCGAAACGGTCTATCCGTTCGTGATTAAAAACGGCGACAGCGACGTCAGACTATCCAGTCTTCGAGACCTCTTGCCGGCATTGCGGAAGCTCGGCGAGAAAGGCATGCGGGTCACACGGTTTAAGGGACTCGGCGAAATGGAAGCCGAAGAACTCTGGGACACGACCATGGATTCGACGACGCGAGTGCTGTTGCAGGTCCGCATGGAGGATGCATCGGACGCCGACGAGATCTTCCGCGTATTAATGGGCGATCACGTCGAGCCACGTCGCGAATTCATCGAGAAGAACGCCTCGTACGCCACTGACTTGGACGTGTGATGCGGTCTTGTGGTGTTCTACAAATTACCTGTCACTTTCCACAAACTTCCTGGCCAAGATCTACAAATTTGTTGTCACGGAAAACTCCGGTCGAAGTGAGAACTCCAATACCGCGCGATCTTGGCGGACACCGTGAACGCGGTGAACGCGCCATGGGCTGCGGGAATATCTACGGGGAAGAACTTAGGCCGATTCGGAAGCCGAGATACCCGCCTCGATAGGATGACGGGTGGCGGCCGATGCGGGCGGCGGAGCGGCAGCGGTTTGCTGCGCTCGACCAGCCGCCGCCGCGCTGGACGCGAGCCATGCCTGAAGCGGGGCCGGTTGGGTCAGTTTGCTTTTCTGCTTCGTAGGAATTCGGGACATACCGGTCTTCGCACCATTCCCACACGTTGCCGTGCATGTCGTACAGGCCAAATGCGTTCGGTCTGAACTGACCGACCGGGGCCGTCTGATGGTAGCCATCTTTGGGTTTTGCTGTTGGGCGGTCGCCGACGTTAGCAAACGACGGCAACTGCTGCGGATCATTCCCGAACGTGTAGGCTGTTTTTGTTCCGGCACGGCACGCATACTCCCACTGGGCCTCGGTTGGTAACCGGTACTCTTTCTTCTCTTTTTCACTCAACCAGCGGCAAAACGCCTTCGCGTCGTTCCAACTCACCAATATCACGGGATGGTCGTCGCTTTGTGCGAAACCCGGAGACTTCCAAGTGTGTTTGCCGTCCATTTCGATCGATCCCGCCTCGCTGAC
>JAQBZS010000217.1 GCA_027622115.1 Planctomycetota bacterium
ACCAGAGCCATTCCGAGATAGGCCACTACGTACAGCACGACAATCATGATCGAAGTGATGACGTGGCAACCGATGACGATGCCCATATTCTCGGTATAGATTTGCCAGGCGTCCGAGATGATCTCGCCGGCGTAGACCTCTTGCGGTCCGGAACGCCGAGCACCACTCCGACCGCGGTTGCGACCGCTCGGTCGCGGTGGTAGGTCATCATCCAGTTCTTCACCGCAGTGGCGGCACTTCAGCGCCTTGGCTTTGACTTGTGCCCCACAGACCGGGCAATTTTTCATCCGCTGCGATGCGCGACGTCGCGGGGCCGGGTCATCGTCATCGTCATACGGATCGTCGTCATGGTCGTCGTCATAATCCTCGTCGTCGTACGGATCGACATCGTCCACGAAATCTTGAGCCTTCGAACTATGTCTCGCAGACGAAGCGGCGCGAGGTGCTGCGGCTGACGGCGGAACGGCTGCGGGCGGATCGTCGAAGGTCTCGAAGTGTTCCTCGGCCCCGGTTTCAGCCGGGACTGCAATCGTTTCGCCACAACTCGGACACTTCGCCTGACGCCCCGCTTTGTCGTCGCCGGTGCGCAAAATCTTCCCGCAGAACTTGCAGTTGAATTCAATGGTCAATGTTTCGCTTCCCAGTCGCAATCTTCAACGGTGGTGTCAAACGGCCTCACTGAATTGGATTGACCGCATGCGCGGAGCAAGCCTGATCGTCGGGTGCTGTCGAAGCAAGCCGTGATGTCCAATTCACCGTTCAAACTCTACTTTTTGCGCCGCATTTTCAACCGCTGCGCCGCGCCCCGTGAAAGAATCACGCTGCGGAGTCGCCAGACTTCGGGGCGTGTCGCGTGGGTCGGCCTGAAGTCTGGCGACTCCAGCTACGGCGGGGGTGTCCTGCGTGGCCGGAGTCCAGGGCGGTCTCAGGTGGCCAGGCGAGTGGCGATTTCGATGACCGCCAACGGAATCCGTCCGCGGCGATGCCGAGTTCCGCGTCCAGCGGATGCCATCCACCGCCAATTCCGGATCGAGGCTGCTAGCAGCCTCGTCCGAAGGTCACGCGTCCCATGCGTGTTTTGACGGCCCGTGTCGCGAAGTCATTAACGCGCAAATTCGATCGTGCGGCTTTCACGAAGTACGGTCACCTTGATTTCACCAGGATATGTCAACGACTGCTCGACCCCCGCCGCAATGTCCTTGCACATTTTGGCGGCTTCACGGTCATTGACTTGGCCCGAGTCCACGATCACGCGGATTTCGCGACCCGCTTGCACGGCGAATGCGTGATTGACGCCGGGGAAACCGCACGCCAAGGATTCCAGTTCTTCCAAGCGTCGGACGTACTTCTCCAGAGTTTCTCGCCGTGCCCCGGGCCGCGACGCGGAAACCGCATCGGATGCCGCCACGAGAACGGTGTAGATATGCTCGGGACGAATGTCGTCGTGATGGCCGGCAGCCGCATGCACGACTTCCACGCCTTCGCCGTAACGTTTGAGCAACTCCGCACCCACGGCCGGGTGTCCGCCTTCCATTTCGTGATCGGCCGCCTTGCCAATGTCGTGCAGAAACCCGCAGCGGCGAGCCAACGTGCCGTCCAAGCCCAATTGTTCGGCCAATAAGCCGGTCAGGTGGGCGACTTCGATCGAGTGTTGTCGCACGTTCTGGCTGTAACTGACTCGGAAATTGAGCCGGCCCATCAAGTCGAGAATCTTTTCGTGCAAGCCGCGGACGCCGGCCTCTTCGGCCGCCGCGATTCCCAAGCGACGAATGTGCTCGTCCATTTCCTTTTGCGTCTCTTCAACGACCTCTTCGATCCGCGTGGGATGGATGCGACCGTCTTGGATCAGCTTGATCAGTGCCAGCTTGCCGATTTCTCTCCGCACGTTGTCAAACGCGGAAACAATCACCACTCCGGGCGTATCGTCCACGATGACGTCCACGCCGGTTGCCTGTTCGAAGGTACGAATGTTCCGACCTTCGCGGCCGATGATGCGGCCCTTCATCTCGTCGCTGGGAATGTCGACCGTGGAAACCGTGGTCTCGGACGTATGAGCCGACGCATAACGTTGGACGGCCATGCCGATGATCTCGCGAGCTTGTTGCTCACACTTCAGCTTGATTTCGGCTTCGTGCTTGAGAATCAGCGCTCCGGTTTCGTTGTTCAGCTCGCGATCCAAGCGGTGCAACAATTCTTCCTTGGCTTGATCGCGATCCAGTCCGCTGATTTTATACAGCCGTTCTTGCTCGTCCTTAAGCATCCGCTCGATATCGACCTCTTTCTTTTCGATCACTTTGGTGCGTTCGGCGAGTTTCTTCTGGGTGGTCTGCAACATCGACTCCTTCTTGCGGAAGTCGTCATGTTGTTCGACGAGCGCTTGTTCGCGTTTGTCCAGTCGACGCTCCGTGTCTCGGAGTTCATCGCGGACGACGTTGATGTCTTTTTCGAGTTCTTCGCGGCGTTTGAGCAGAGTTTCCTTGGCCGCCAACTCTTGGGATTTCTTGATGTTCTCCGCTTCGATTTCCGCTTGCTTGATGATTTCGTCGCGAGCCTGGTAAGCGGCGCCCTTCTTCAGTTTGTCCAAGAAGAGCCCGAGTCCCGTTCCGAGCACGATTCCCAACACCGCCGCAATTGCTTCTCCCATTTCGCCGACCTTCCAACCCCGCCGCCACCACGATTGGGTCAAGCCAATGCGGGTTCCGATCTGGGGCAAATATGTTATGCACGCGTGGAATCGATCAGTCCGTTCTGCCCACGTGAATTCAACAGAGGGACTCGCCAGGTTGTCGATTCCGAAAATCCCTGCCTGGCTTCACCACGATTTGCGCGAGATCCACGAACGAAGATCTCGATCCAATCGCCGCGGGTTTGTTGGATTTCGAAAGACCGAGAATGCGTCGGTTTCAGAATCCGCTTTGAGTTGCGGACACAGCCGCAACGTCGATATACGCCACGAGTGGTGGCGGAAAGCGGAGACCCGATGGGCGCGGGCGAACAGCACGTCTGGCGGAGCCGTTTACAGCGGCAACAGGTCGCCCAAGAGCAAAGTGACCGTCTCGGTTTTCGCGGCTCGAATCGAGTCGCGGTCCGGCTGATTGAATCGCTAGCGGCGATCCGGCCAGGGAATTGTTGGCACACGCACCGCAATCGGGCATGGTTGGCGATCTCTCAATGCCAAGACGGCTCTGAGGTTCCGCAAAAAACCGGCCACTGGTTTCTCGGAACGCAACGATTGCGGTGCTGTGGCGCGTTGGTCGAATGCGTGGCTTAGGCAATCCGCAAGCACGGATGTGAGCCACACAAGAACCAATGCGAGCAAAGCAATGAGCGTTTCAAGACCAAGGGCCATAAGTGGTTCCAACGGGAGACAGACTCATTCACTCATCGACGAGGACCGCCGCAAGGCAATCCGTACCAGGTTCGAGCAATTCACCGATGCCTGACGGGCTCCGGTTTGGTGGTTGACGGGAAAAACTGTGAAAAGAGGTGTTGACACAATCCGGCATCGTACCACAGCCCTTTCAACGGTCAACCGACCGCACACCCGCGACAACAGCAGAACAGCATTGAACATCAGGCCAATTCTCGGAGCGGTTCGCCCGGACCATCGACGATGAACAACGGACGGCCACTCGTATCGACATACGTGCGGAGTAGGCTTTGAGCATCAAGCCCAGCACAAGATGGGGCCACATTGATTCTTCCGAGAGATTGGAATTCAATGAGTATGAGTCGCCATTGCCCGGTCTTTCAAAAGCCACGACACCTTGAAAGCTCTTCGCCGCCTATCACTTCGATCCGGAATCGGACAAGGACATTGACGAACTCGATCCCAAGAAAGCTGGAATGCAGTTTTTGAAACTGCAAATGAATACCGACTTATTGACTGGCGAAGAATCTGGGGGCGGAAGTCGACGAATCGAGTGTTTGAAGATTATTAACGTAGAATGATAGCGAAGAGAATGTAGCCGTTTTCTGTGGTTGAGGAGATGCACAATGGCCGTTGAAGAAAAGACGAACGAAGCACTCGACTTGTTAACACTTCGCCTCCCGCCCAGTCCTCCGGTTTGTCGGATTGAGTGGCAAGAGTATCAGGATTCGACTGGCGAACCGTCGCTCCGTCTCCAAGTGGTTCTGGCTGAAAACACGGATGTCAGCAAAGTGTCAGGAGAGCAGGTCGGGGAATTGAAAGCAGCCATCCGTGAAAGCCTTGTGGCTCACGGCGTTTCTAAATTCCCCTACATCTTTATCACGACACCTGAAGAACTCGCAGAACCGAACGATGAGGAATAAGGATGTACGACGACTTAATCAATCTGGCGAAGGCAATCGTCGAGCTTGATTCGAGAAAGCCCCGGCAAGCTCATCTGCGTCGTGCCGTTTCGACCACGTACTACGCAGTCTTTCATTATCTGATTGATGAAGTGTGCTGTGCTCAGATTGGAGCGCAAAACTCTCAGAAAGAACATCGCCACGTGCTGTCGCGAGCTTTCGTTCACACCTCCATGAGGGATGCGTGTATCAGTTTTGCAGGAGGCACGCTGAGGAAGCGATCATCAAGGGACTGCCTCGCGATGTGAATGGAAACTATCCCATTCCAAAAGCGATTAGAGATCTTGCCGGCACGTTTGCAGAATTGCAGGAGAAGCGACACCTTGCTGATTACGACTTATCAGAACGGTTTCAAAAACTCGAAGTGCTGACGCTCATCGACCAGGCAAGAACCCACGTTGAGAAGTTTCGCAACTTGGCAGTTTCAGACACCCGAAGATTCTTTCTGGCGTGTTTGTGGGCGTATAAAGAACTGAAGAATCGGTAGCGAGAGTACGTATCCAGCAAATACTTCATGACAGTTACAACGACTCAATCGCGAGGGCCGGTGGCGTTTCGCCTTGCGGCGGACGAACCAGCGCGGGGTCGTCGACGCGGATGGCTTCAAAGAAACCGAGGGGCCAAGTGTTCGATTTGACGGGCTCTAGAATGACGGCGTCACCCTCTTTGCGGACGGAAACCGTGTCCTCGACGAAACGGAACTCGTCCGGCAATCTGACGGCCTGCCGACCGTCAACGGAAATCACTTCGGCCGTTTTCATCGTGGGTCTCCTCGCTCCTCGAAATTTGTTACCGATTCGCCGTTGGTAACGTCGGCGACTTCACACCAAGTCCGCAATCGGCTTGCCGCCTTCGACGATCGGCAATGGCCGACCGAGTGCGTCGTGATAGATCTTGGTCGGATCGATGCCCATCTTTGTGAACAGTGTCGACGCAAAGTCTTCCACGGACAGCCGTCCTTCGGCTGGAGCCGCGCCCTTGGAATCCGTGGCTCCGATGATGTGCCCGCGAGGAACTCCCGGTCCGGCCGCCGCAACGGACATGGCTTGCGGCCAATGGTCGCGACCACCGTTCTTGTTGATCTTGGGCGTGCGACCGAATTCACCAAGTGCCACCACCAGCGTGTCTTCCAGCAAACCGCGTTCGTCGAGATCCTTGATCAGCGTCGAGAACGCTTGGTCAAAGATCGGCAAATAGCGGCCCTTCAAGTACTCGAAGATGTTGGCGTGATGATCCCAGCCAGCGTGCTGAACGATGACGAACGGGACACCGGCTTCCACCAGCCTGCGAGCCAACAAGCACTGTTGACCGACCATCGTCCGACCGTACGCGTCTCGCACCTCCCTGGACTCGCGATGGATGTCGAAGGCTCGCTTGGCCGCTGGCGACGTGATCAATTCGACGGCCTGTTGATAGAAGCTGTCCAAGCCAGCCGCCGGATCGTTGGCCGCAGAATCCGTGATGCGTTGCAGCGTGTCGACATCGCGTCGCAGCAATTCGCGTCTACTGGCACGACGGTCATTCACGCCCGGAGGCAGCGTGACGTCCTGCATGCGGAAACCGGGTTGGTTCGGATTGTTCGATACGTAGAACGGAGCGTATTTCGCACCGAGGAAATTCGGGCCGCCAGAACGCAGTGGACCCGGCAGCGCGAATTGCACATACGGCGGAATGCCGTCCTTCGCTCGCAACTCCTTGGCAATCACCGAGCCAATACTGGGATGGAAGCTGACCTTCGCTCCGCAGGCGACGGGCATCGGCGTGGCTCGTCCGGTGGTGAGGTAGTGGTTGCCGCCGCCGTGACCCGGGTCGTGGTGAGCGATGGAGCGGATGATGGTTAGGCGGTCCATCACTTGGGCCGTGAGTGGAACATGCTCGCTGAACGTGACGCCTTCCACGTTGGTGGGAATCGTGTTGAAGATGCCGCGAATCTCGGCCGGAGCACTCGGCTTGGGGTCGAAGGGTTCGTAGTGACTGGGACCGCCGTCCATCCAGATAAAGATGCATGATTTGGCGGGGCGCGACCCCGTCGCGGCATTGGCTTGTGCTCGTAGCAATTCAGCCAAGCCGAGTCCGCCGAGCCCCGCCTGAATGAAGTTTCGGCGAGGGATTCCGTCGCAATAGTTCTGAGACATCGAGGACTCCTCGATCGTGGTTTAGTGATTCAAAACAAATTCGGCCGTGTTCATCAGTGCCCACAGCACATCTTCCGTCGCCTGGCGACGCGTGGCTTCCGGCGCGTCAAACGCTTGTCGAGCCGCTTTCAGTTCCGTTGGTCGAGGCGTTCGATTGAGCGCCGCCAGATAGAGGTCTGCGATGATCGCGTCCGTTGACGCTTCGCTCGCGGACAGTCTCGCGGCTCGGCCGACGGGCGATTGAATGCGGTCGTTCACCGGCGGAGCGTTCATCAGGTGCAACACTTGCGCGAGGCTGGTGTCGATTGTCCGTTCGCACTCACAGACGGTCTTGCGTTCCGGGCGACCGAAGACGTCGAGGAACGATGATGGCAGCCGATTATTCCAAAGCTGCAAGGCTCGCGTGCCGGGTGGCGTGTTGTCAAAAGTTGGGATTGTTTCCGTGACGTCACAGACGGCGTCCAGCAAGACTTCCGCTGACAATCGTTTGCGATACGCGCGAGAGAAGTTCTCGGTGTCTCGCACGTTCCATTGGTTCGGCTCCGAACTCAGGCTGTAAACGCGCGAGCTGGTGATGGTTCGAATCACGTGCTTGATGTCGAATTTGTGCAGCACGAAATCCCTGGCCAACGCGTCCAGCAGCTCTTCGTTGGTCGCGGGATTGGTGTCGCGCATGTCGTCCACGGGGTCCACGAGTCCGCGGCCCATGAATTGAGCCCACACGCGATTGACCAGCGTTCTGGCCACGAATGGGTTGTCTGGTTGTGTCATCCATTCCGCGAGATGCGTTCGTCGATCGCCAGAATCGGTCGCGTCAAACGATGCACCGCCGAGCACTTTCGGAGCCATGACCAGGCCGGTGCCGGGGTGTTTCACGTCACCGCGATCGCTCGCGAACAGCAGCTGCTCGCCGCCCTTGCCGGCCTTGAACTTCAATCGTGGGAAGAATGCCGCGAGTCCGTAAAAGTCGTCCTGCCCCCACTTTTCGTAGGGATGGTGATGACACTGAGCACACTCAAGTCGCACGCCGAGGAAGATTTGGCTGACGGCGATCGCCTTGTCGTTCGGCTGGGCAAATCCCTTGTAGAAATTCGTCGGCAAGTCCGTGAACGTGCTTCCTTGAGCTGTCATAAGTTCGCGAACGAATTGGTCGAAGGGCACGTTTGCTTGGAACGACTCACGCAGCCAGCGATCCAGCAGCACCGCGTTGCGAGCACCGAGTTCTTCGGAATTCACTCGCAGCAGATCGGCCCATCGCACGGCCTGGTAATCGGCGTATTCCTCTCGCTCCAGAAGGGCGGAGATCAACGTATCGCGTTTGTGATTCGAGTCATCCGCGAGAAACTCGCGAGCCTCCGCGACACTGGGCAAGCGGCCGATGCAGTCCAGAAACGCGCGTCGCAGAAATGTCGAGTCATCGCAGAGTTGCGACGGCGCAAGCTTCAGATTCTTCCACTTCTCGGCCACCATGCGGTCAATGAAGTTGGTGGCATCCCACTTGGCCAATTCAACCAACGGTTCGTCGGTCGCGTTCATCGGAACAGAAATCCGACAGACCGAAACGAAGCCCATGTAGTTCGCCATGATGGCCGCCTCGCCCCCCAATCCGCTGGTTGTCACGAGGCCATGCTCGTCCACGGTTGCCGCTGCATCGGAGTTTGTTTCATACAACGCCAACTTGGTGACGTCGCGCGTCGAACCGTCGGAGTAACGAGCCGTGACGGTAACCTGTTGCTTCTCGAGCGGTTGCAGCACTCGCCCGGCGGGAGACATCGCGATGCCTGTCAACTGAATGTCGCCGGCAACGAACCGATGCGCACCTTGGCCAATCCACTGCTGGATCAACCGATACGCGTCCGAGTCTTCCGCAAATCGCTGCCCGCCACCGTGTGGAATTCGGTTAACGGCTTTCGCGAGCAGAAGAGATTGCTGGGGGGCGGCTGGGAACACACGGCGTCCGCGTGCTTCGGTCGCCAAAGCTTGGTAGTCGAATTCGGGATCAAACGCGAACAGCGACAGCTTGAAGCCGTTTCGGCCAGCTTGTTTGCCGTGGCACCCGCCCGAGTTACAGGCAGCTCGCGAAAGCAACGGCTGAATGTCGTTGACGAAGCTGACGGGCTTCGATTGAGCGTCCGCTGTGCTGATGAATCCGACGCACAACAGAATTGCGGTCGCTGTTCGGATTGTGATTTCGCCGTATTTCACGCTGGCCAACCCCTTTCGTGTGAAGCGATTCTACGGAGTCCGTGGCTGTAGGTAAGTCCCATATAAACGGTCGACCGGCTTCGTCGATGCGATCGCGGCGAGGGCAAGTGGTTGGGCGGTGGCGATCGCACCCAGCAGTAGGAACCAACTTGTACGGTTGGATTGAAGCGAGACCGTAGCCTGTCGACGTCCGCACCGAATCCCTCGAATCGATAGCGGTCCACAAAAATCGGAATCTCAGCCTCGACCGACACGGCGTTGATTGTATCGAGTTGTGTCGGAATTCGATGGTCGCGGCAGATGAAGATTTACCCACCAGGAGGATGGCCTCACGTTCAAACCATAGTCGGGTCGCAACTTCCCTTATCGCGTTCCTGAATCTTCCCTGCTTCGACGTCACTGGTGGAAAGTTCGATTCCGCGCCGCAATTAGCGCCGTTGGCTGGCGAGAGATCGCATCAGTCGGAAGCCGAGGTCGTCGCTGCGGGTGACCTGATCTCCGTAGCCGCGAAAGGCTGA
>JAQBZS010000218.1 GCA_027622115.1 Planctomycetota bacterium
TAGCCGCCGTCGCCAGACGGTGGTTTCGCAGCGCCGCAGTCCGCTCTGTAGCCGCCGTCGCCAGACGGTGGTTTCGCAGCACCACAGTCCGCTTTGTAGCCGCCGTTGCCAGACGGTGGCTTCGCAGCGCCAAATCCACCGTCGGTCGACCGTGGCTACGTTGGGCCGTTGCGCAGCACGCAACTGCCTCAGGCTGATTTGTCAGTCCCCTTCCGGGCTGCGATGGCTGGCCCCGGCGTTGCTGCTGATGTGCAGCTTCGCTCGCGTCACTTCGGCCGATGAGCCGATCCTGCGGATCGAAGCCGATGGACCGGTGGCCAACGTCACCGGCCTCGGCTTCAGCGCCGACGGCAAGTCGCTGTACGCCGCCGGTTGGGACAAAGTCATCCACGTGTGGGCTCGCGAACATGTCACGGCCCCATTCGACTACGCGCGGCATCGCGTTCTCCGAGTCCCGATCGGCCCCGGCGTGTTGGGCAGCTTGAACGCACTCGCCGTGTCACCCGATCATCGTTGGATCGCCGTGGCCGGCCGCGCGATGGCGCGCAACATGGCAGGCTTTCGACACAGCGGAAAAATCTGGCCCGCTCCGGCGATGACCGACGACATGCAATTGGATGTCGGCACAATCCACGTCTTCGAACTCGGCACCGGACGCGTGATTTCTTTGCGAGGCCATTCCGGACCCGTGCAGGCCATGACGTTCGTTCGCGGTTCGACACCGGGGCAGCCGTACTTGATCTCGGCCGGAATCGAAGAGGCGGACGACGTCGCTCCGGCGGCCGTCCGAGTCTGGGACGTCGCCAAGGAACGGCAGTACCACAAGCTTGGCAAGTTGCCGGCTCTAACCGGCTGGCGACCCGGCCTGTCGGGATGGTGGAGTGATTCGAACCTGCGGACCGCGATCGCTTGGGGTGACCAAGAAAACGGCAAGGGAATCTTTCGGGTCTGGGACGTCACGGGCGGCACTCTGGCAACGCATCGAGGACTCGCTACTCCGTTGCTGGCGGACTTGATTTCGACCGGCGAACGCGGCCGCAACGACGAAGTGTTGGCTAGTGGAGACGGAGTGCTCGGCATCATGTCGGTACGTTCGTCGGTCGGCGGCAATCTGGCGCAACTGCAAGACGGAGACTTCCGCGCCGTTGCCACCAAACTGCAAGCACGGCCGGTTGCCGCAGCGATTGCGTCCCATTCGAAACGTGCGGTCGTCGTCACCGTGGCTCCCCGAGGCGACGAATTCGAATACCGGCTGGCAGTCATCGACCTCGAACGAAGAGGCATGATCGGCGAATCCACCCGGCTGTGGGTCGGTCGATTGAAGACCGCCACCGTCGCCATCACGCCGGACGGTCGACAAGTGGCGATCGCCGGACACACATCGAACGATGTCCGCTTCTACGACATCTCAAATCCATTGCAATTGAAAACCGCAACCGACGGCACGGTGGAACCCGTGCAAGTGCTGCACGGCACTGGAGTCGCGGGGCGAACGATCGAGTTTGTCGTCAAAGACAAGTCACTCGGCCTGCGGCTGGGACTGGATGTAAACGGCGGCTCCGTCGTGTTTGACATCAAGGATCGCGGCACGGTCGCCGATCCGCGTGCATGGCAATCGTCTCGCCCAGAAGCGGCCGGCTGGAGCGCCACGACAAAACCGGAATCGCCCACCACCGTGCAAGTCACCAGCAACGGCCGCCGCATTAGCACCATCGAATTGGACGCCGGACACCTGGCCAACGACATCGCCGTGCGACCGCCGACCGAACTTCAACCGGTGCCCTTGGTGGCGATCGCATCTCACAAAACCGGCGAACCGCGACTCCAAGTTTACGACGCACGAGACGGCACGGCGGTCCGCGAATTCACGGGCCACTTCGGTCGCATCAACGGCATCGCGTTCTCGGCCGACGGTCGACTGCTGGCTTCGTGCGCGGAGGATCGGACCGTGTGCGTGTGGCTGGTTAGCGATCTGGCCGAAACCACGCTGGGCAAGATCGGCTTCCTCAACGGCCTGACGCTGAAACCCGCCAACAAGATCTTCAAGGTGGAAGACGTCAAATCGGGCTCGTCGTCGGCTGCGGTTGGACTGGCGGTGGGAGACGTAATCGACGGGATTTCGCGAGACGGCCAACTGTTGAAGTTCGAATCGCTGTTCGACTTTTACGACGAAGTCTCGCGAGTGCGACCGGGGACGCGTGTGACGTTGCAAGTCTCTCGCGACGGCAAGTCGATGAATCGCCCAGTGCAAGTCGACCAGGGCATCGATGAACGCAAGCCGCTGTTTTCGCTGTTCTGGTTCCCGAACGCGGTTCAGGGAGCGGCCGGGGAACCGACCCGATATTCGTGGATCGGTTGGCATCCCATCGGCCCGTACGACGCCGGTGACCGCGATGCGGAATCCAACTTGGGCTGGCACTTCAACACGGGCGAGCCGCATGCTCCGACGCGATTCGCCGCCGCAGACCAATACCGCCGCCGAAACTTCCGACACGGTTTGCTGGCCGAATTGGTTGAGCACGGTCGCCTGCCGCTGGTCCGAGCCACGCAGCAGCCGGAAGCCTCGCTGATCTTCGTTCGCGCCGGCGGACAGCCGTTGAGTATCTACGAAGAGGAATCGTTCATCTCAGCGGCGTTGGAATCGGCGGCTGTCGAAGTCAACAAGTTTCCTGCCAACCTGATCGAAACCGTGCAATGGCGGTTCCAGGCACCCCAAGCGGCAGCGGCACCGAATGCGAAAAAGCCGGAGCCGTTATTCGACATGAAACTGCAAGAGGAACATTGGACGGCTGACTTGAGCGGTGTGACTTGGAAACGAGGCGACAACCGTTTATTCCAAGTCGTGCTGCAAACTCGTGAATTCCCGCCGCGCGAATTGGTGGTCGCCGAACATCGCCTTAGTTTCGTTCCACCCGCGCCGGAACTCAAGTTGGCTTCGCCCGCCGACGGCCTCACCGCCACTCGGGACGAGCAGACTCAAGTTCTCGCCAAGGTTTCGGCCGACAAGTCTTCGGGACCAGCCACGGTCGTCTTGCAGGTTCGCGGCAAGGAGCACAAACGCTGGTCGATCAAACCCGGCGAAGCGCTCCAGATTGCGGAACCCGTGACCCTCACCGCCGGCGACAACGAAATTCGGCTGCTGGCCACCAACGACGACGCCTTGCCGACCACGCGCGACATGGAATCCTCGTTCGGCGTGGGCTTCGTGAACTACACGCCCCGCATCGAAAACCCGGCGTTTGCTTGGCAATCCGTGATCGAGTTACCGGGCAAACAAACCGTCGCCATGCAACCCGGCCTGGCGTTCATCACCCAATCGCCGCGAGTGCGAATCAACGGCACGATCCAGTCCATGATGTTGCTGGAATCCGCCACGGTCCGCCGCTTCAAACCGGATGCGGCTGATGCGAAACCCGTGACCGGCTTCAACTTGCCCGACCTGACGAAAGAGCAACGCGCGAAGTTCGCGGTGTCCGAATCATTCGTGCTGCAACCGGGTTTGCAAACCATTCGCTTCGAAGCCGCGTCGCAGGGCGGCGGTATGGCGATCAGCGATATCCGATTTGAATACCGTCCGCCGACCAGCGTCGTTCGCGCGCCGCAAATTCACGTCGGTAAGCAGACTTTGGAGATTCGACCCGGCCGATCGCTGTCGGTGGTGCCCGCGGACAAACAAGACGCCGCGAGATTGACCGTCGACTTGGGCCACGTCCCTGATCGCCAACCGTTTGAAGCCGTGGTGCTCGTCAACGGGCGCGAGCAACGGACGGTGGCCATCACCGACCAAACGTCGATCGACGTACCGCTGGAATTGGGCGTGGGCCGCAACCAAGTCTCGCTTCGATTCCGGAATCAATGGAAACGGGATGACGAAGTCGTGTCGCCGGTGACCGTCCGCATGCGTCAGCCGCCCGAAGTCACTGTGGCTGATGTGACGAGACCACCCGAGCACACCGTGGGGAAATTGACCGGGCTCGCCGTTTCGCCCGTGCATCTGCCGCTGACGGTCGTGCATGTCACGGTCAACGGCAGCCGACTGCCGCGCGATCTGGTCACGGTCAACCGGTCGATCGTCGATCCGCCGGCACGCGAGGCGCGAGTTGTGGACCGGTGGACCTTCGAAGTCGATCGAGTGCCGCTGGTCGCCGGTCGAAATCGCATCAGCGTGGTGGCGGAAAACGCGGACGGCGCATCAACAGCGCTCGTCAAGACACTGGAAGTCGTGTTGCCGCCGCCGAAGACGTCCGTCGATTTCGTCGGACTGGATTTGCAGGGCGTAAAGACGGCCGCTCGCAACTTCCCCCTCGGCATCCGAGTCCACCCGACGGGCAAACTGCAACGGATCGACTTGACGGTCGATCACCCGGAACTCGGCACCCGTCGGATCGAACTGTTGAACGAAAACGCCCTCACCCGCCGCGGCGCGGACGTGGTGTTGAATCAGTTGGTGCAATTGGACGAGGGCCTGAATCACGTGAAGCTCGAAGTGTTCGACGACGAAGGTCGCGCATCGACGCAAGTCGTGCCGATCAACGTCGTACCGGCTCCGGCATCGATCGTCGTGGACGGCATCGTGTCGAAGCTGGCACCCAACGTGGTGTTGCAGCCCGAACAATCGGAAGACGGGATCACATTTCGCGACGCGGCAGCCGACGGCCACATTCGCCTGCGCGGGCGAGTCACCGCGGCCGCGAAATTCCCGGTCCCGCACAACAGCTTCGTCCGAGTCTGGGTCAACGGCTTCCTGCAGACGACCAAGCTGAACCCGGACGGCGCTTTCGAGTGTCCGGTCCTGCTCAACAGCACCACGAACCAATTGCGAATTGAAGCCCCGGACTTGGCGGTGGAAACGTTGCAGGGCTACATCGCGAAGAACGTCTCGGTGCAGTGCAAGGCTCCGGAAACACGGCAGCAACTGCACATGTTAGTGGTCGGCGTGAGCAATCCGGACGAGAAGCCGGTGGATTCGAAAGAATTGAAGAAGCGTGGCGAAAGCGCACTGCGTTTACAGGCCGGCAACCAAGCGTTTTCCGCAACCCGCATTTACGGCCCGTTGGTGGGTGAAGACGCCGACGCGGGACAAATCCGATTGCGGATGCTGGAAATCCGATTTCGCATTCGAAACCGGGCCTTCGAGGATCGCGTGAACGACGTGATCATGGTGTATTTCCAGACCAAAGAAACGTTGTTGGACGACAGCCGCTTCGTGTTGGCGGACACCGGGCATTGGAAGTCGCCCGAGTTATTTGGAGATTCGTTGATCACCAGCGATTGGCTGGCCAATTATTTCCAACACACACCGGGCGCGCATTTGCTGTGCCTGGATGTGGAGTCGAAATCAAGAACGGCAAAGCTATCCGACAAGCGGATGTGGCCGCGACTGCCGAACGTGGGTTTGATGCGAGTCGTACGTGCCGAGGGCGAGCAATTGGTCCTAATCTCGGCCTTGGACGCCGCCTTCGACGCCAACACCCAATGGCCGGCCAAGGAGTTGCAACTCCGGCCACTGGAACAGCTCTTGCAGGCAAAACTCGGCAATCGAACGCTCGACTTCCGAGTCCCCGAAGACCTCGGCACGATGATCATTGGCCGCATCAAGTGATCTAACTAATTGGACAGCGCCACTTCGTGGCGATTAATCGTCATAACGGTTACATGTTCTTGTTTAACGGCAAGCCGAAGGCGTCAGTGTCCGCTTGTTTTCAAGTGTTTTTCCGATTCGGCAGCGTCGCAATGCCACAATTCGATAATCGAGCGAAGCCGGGCCTGTCTCCGTGAACTATTAGACCCGACACCGATCACTTGGCTGAGATGCTCTTGTTTTTCGGGCATCTTCGGGCAAATCACCCTTGCCATCTCTGCCAATTCTATACCGGAAGAGCAGTTACACTCCAACGGTTCACATCTAATAGGAGATGGTATGTCTACACGACGTAGTTCGCGTTACCCCGCACTTCGATTCGTTGTGCTATGTGCGTTGTATTTGCCTCAGATTTGGTGCCTGTCACCTTTTTGTTCCCTGACGAGGGCCGCGCTGCCCAGGCTGAAGTCCATTGCCGAGGAATGAACACGAAGCAGGAAATGAACCGCCTGTCGAAGTCGATGATCAAACCAGTCGTCTCAGACCTTCGGCAAGCCGTACCCGTCGCGATAGGTCTTACCAAGTAAACCGTTGGCGGCATCACAATCGACGAATGATTGAGTCTTGTCATCGAATTGGATTCGACCGTTGGTGCGATATGCGATTTCGCCGAAGTGAACCAGAGCGCACGAGAGATGCGCCGTCTCGGCATTGGCTCGGGTCTTGAGATTTCGCGTCCGAACGGCGTTGAGGAATTCCGCCATGTGTTCGGCATAGCCGCGTTGCCCGCGGACGTCTCGACCTTCCGTCGGGCCGGGTTTGCCTTTCGGTCCGAGAAACACGCTAAAGGCTCCGCGACGCGAAAAGATCATGTAGCCGTCGGTGCCGTAGAACGCGTTGCCGTTGTCGAAGCCATGCAGACCGTACGCCGTGAAGGGGTAATTCTCGTAAATCAGCAGCCGACCATCGGGATACTCGTAAGTCACGTTCATGTTGTCGGGATAATCGCTGGCGTGACCGTGGAGCAGCATGCGTCCGCCGCGAGCCGTGATTTCCTGGGGCACGGTTTTGACTCCCAAGCCCCAGCAGGCCATGTCGAGATCGTGGATACCGTCGTCCCCGATTTCGCCGTTGGCATAGTCCTGAAACATGCGCCACGTCCCGTGGAAGCGATAGCGGTTAAACGCATGCTTCGGTGCCGGGCCGAGCCAGCGGTCGTAATCGACTCCGGACGGCGGCGTACTGTCGGGAACCGGTTTGACCAGATTTCGAGTCTCGGCCGTCCACGCGCGGGCCACCTTGATCTCGCCGATGGCACCGTCATCGATCAGCTTGCGAGCACGATTGGTGACTTCGCTGTTTCGCATTTGGCTGCCCTGTTGCACAACCCGGCCGTATTTCTTCGCAGCTTCAATGATGGCGTGACCTTCGTTGTAGACATGGGAAATCGGTTTTTCGATGTAGACGTCCTTGCCTTCCCGCATCGCGGCGATCGCGATCGGTGCGTGCCAATGGTGCGGCGTGGCAATGATCACCGCGTCCACATTTTTATTGGCAATCACATCTTCATATTTCTTCGTGCGAGTGGGTTCGGCCTTTTGAAAGCTGCCCATGAACCCACGCATGCGTTCGATCTGTCGCGGGTCGACATCACACAGGAAATTGAGCGACACGTTTTCCTTGCGGCCGACCAACCCCTGGACGTGGTGGCTCATGATGCCGCCGCACCCGATGATGCCCAAGTTGATGGTTTCGCTCGCCGACGAAGCAAACGCCGGCGCGGCACTCAATGCCGCCGTGGTTGTGGTCGCGGCAACGATACCCGTGGAATCCTGCAAAAACTCTCGGCGATTCGTGTGGTCAAGCATGGAACTCTCCTGGTCGGCGAATACGTCAGGTAGGCACGCATCGAATGCTACGAGATTGAAACGGGGAAAACAGGCCGGCAGCGAACTCTTCTCGCGGTTGTCGCCATGGGCGACCCCAAGAGACAATTGGGCGACATCCACGTGACCTGGACGAGCCGGAAACAACGAGGGGGAACAGCCCCCAACTCGGGCAATTGATCGGACTGATCCGTCCAAACCGACTGATCCGTCCAATTTCCCGACCAATTTGCGCAGGATTTCACTAACGGACGTGAGAGAAGGAACGAAATGAATCGTATCGCGCGCATGAACATTCTTGTCTTGGCCCTGTTGGTTGTTTCATCCGCGTGGGATGTCACATCCGTTTGGGCGACCGATGTGGCCGGTCCACCCAACGTCTTGTTCTTGCTGACCGATGATCAGCGTCCCGACACAATCGCCGCGCTGGGCAATACCATCATCAAGACGCCGCATCTGGATTGGCTCGTCAAGCACGGCACGTCGTTCACACGTGCCACCTGTGCGAATCCCATCTGCACTCCCAGTCGAGCCGAAATCCTGACTGGCGCCAGTGGATTCGACATGGGGGTTCGCGACTTCGGCGGACGGATTTCGCCTGACTCGGCGATCTGGGGCAAGACCATGCAAGCCGCCGGTTATGACACGGGATATGTCGGCAAATGGCACAACGACGACCGCCCGAGTTCTCGCGGATACACGCATGCCATCGGGTTGTTTTCGGGCGGCGGCGGCAAGTTCTGGCAACCAATGCTCGACTGGAACGGTCGACCGGTGACCGGCTATCGCGGCTGGATCTTTCAAACCGACGACCGTCAGCTCGACCCGTCGCGGGGCATCGGTTTGACGCCGAACATTAGCGGACACTTCGCCGACGCTGCGATCGAGTTTGTCGGTCGAAAGAGAAAGCAGCCGTTCTTCTTGCACGTGAACTTCACGGCTCCACACGACCCGCTGTTGATGCCGCTGGGATACGAGACCATGTACGACCCGCGGAACATCCCGCTGCCTCCGGATTTTCTGGCCCAACATCCGTTCGATCACGGCAACTTTGAAGGTCGCGACGAGCGTTTGTTCGAATGGCCTCGCACACCACAAATGGTGAAGCAGGAACTTGCGGTTTACTACGCCGTGATTTCGCATTTGGATGCCCAGATCGGTCGCGTGCTGACCTGTTTGCGAGAAACCGGTCAGTTGCAAAACACGCTGATCATTTTCACCAGCGACCACGGGCTGGCGGTCGGTAGTCACGGCCTGCGAGGCAAGCAGAGCATGTACGAGCACACCATCGGCGTGCCGTTGATCTTCTCGGGGCCGACGATTCCCCAAGACCGTCGGTCATCCGCACAATGCTATCTCCGAGACTTGATTCCGACGGTGTGCGATCTCGCGGCGATCAAGATTCCCAAACAAGTGACCGGACGCAGCTTGAAGCCGGTATTGGCAGGCGACGCGACTCAAGTCCGTCCCGAAGTCTTCGGCTACTTTCGCAACGTTCAACGCATGATTCGCACGAATCGTTGGAAGTTCATCTCATACCCCCAGGTGAATCGCACTCAACTTTTCGATCTCAAGCACGACCCGCACGAATTGCATGATCTCACGGATGTGGCTGAACACGCCGCGATCCGCAAACAACTCGAAACTCGCCTGCGAGCCTGGCAGGATCGCGTGGGAGACACGCAAGGCGTCCGTCCGAAGCT